>DAOKZM010000060.1:0-1809 GCA_035325665.1 Thermomicrobiales bacterium
TCCTCTGGGATTGCGGCGAGGGCACGCAGGTGAGCTGGCGGTCTAGCGGCTGGGCCTTCCGGCCGACGAGTGTCATCCTCCTCAGCCACCTCCACGCCGACCACATCGCCGGCCTGCCGGGCATCTTGTTCCAGATCGCTCACTCGGATCGGACCGAACCGGTCACGATCTATGGGCCGCCACGCACTCACGAGGTCGTCAGTCACCTGTTCAGCATCGTCGGCCGTGTGCCGTTCGAGCTGGGCGTCGGCGAGCTCTGCGGCGGTGAGGAGATCGACCTCCCCGGTGGTCTGCGTGCCTCGGTGCTTCCCGTCCAACACCGCTCGCCCTGCCTCGCCTGGCGGCTCGACCTGCCCCGCGCCCCACGCTTCGACCCCGAGCGGGCCAGGGCGCTCGGCGTGCCGGTGGCGGCCTGGTCGAGATTGCAGGCCGGCGAGTCGGTCAACGGCGTCGAGCCGTCGCAGGTCCTCGGCCCGCCGCGCCGCGGCCTGCGGGTCTCGCTGGCCACCGACACCGCGTTATTCGACGACCTGGTCGGCTTCGTCGCGGACAGCGATCTACTCGTCTGCGAGGCAATGTACGCCCGTGACGAGGACGCCGACCGCGCCCACGAGCGCGGGCACATGACGGCACGCCAGGCTGGCCGGCTTGCCCGCGACGCGCGAGTCCGTTCGCTCTGGCTCACCCACTTCAGCCCAGCTGTCGAGGACCTGGCCGAGCTTGCGGCGTCCGCGCGCTCCGAGTACCCGGACGCCGTCGTCGGCGCGCCCGGCCTGGCGACGACGTTGCGCTTCGTCGATTGATTGGGCTGGCAGGCAGTGTGCGTGTCGAGCGACCAGTAGCCGTGGCGCGTGAGGCGCCCGAGGACAGGAGTAACCGGATGCCCGATCGTGGTGAAGCTCTCGCTGCCCGGCTCGAGCAGGCTAACGCCGAGCTCAGCGAGTTCGTTGCCAATTGCGACGACGAGTCCTGGCGGCGCACGACGTCCGTGACCGGCTGGCCGGTCGGCGTGGTGGCCAGCCACGTCGCTGGCGGCCAGAAGCTGATCGCTGGCTGGGTACAGTCGCTGGCGAGCGGCCAGCCGGTGGCGGTGGACATGCCGATGGTCCACGAGTCCAACAAAGCGCACGCCGAGAAGCGGCGCGACGTGACTCGCGAGGACGTGCAGGCAGCGCTACAGCGCAACGGCGCGGCTGCCGCCGAGACGCTCCGCGACCTGACCGACGAGCAACTCGACCGCTCAGCCCCGATCGCGATCTTCGAAGGCGAGGAGATCACCGCCGCCGAGCTTGCCAATCGACTCCTGATCGGCCACATCCTGGGCCATCTCAAGGAGATTCGGGAGACGATCGGGGCGTGACGGTTGGGACGGGGGACGTGGGACGGTACGGGCTCGATGTGCCGGCTGCCGTCCGTCGGTATGACTAGGGCGACACGAGGTTAGGCCCGACGTTTCGATCTCGTCTCGCGTCCCACGTCCCGACGCCTCTAATCCGCCGCGGACCGTGGCCCGTCCGGTGCGGAGCGGCGGCGTAGTTGAACGGTGATTGCCGCCAGCAGCGTGTCGAGGTCGAACGGCTTGGCGACGACGCCGTCGGCCGGCAGGTCGCTGGCATGGATGCGCAGGTTCGGCCCGGCCGAGATCGCGATAACCGGGATGTCCCGCGTCGCCGGGTCGGCCTTGAGCTGCCGCGTCGCCTCCATGCCGTCCAGCACCGGCAGCATCAGGTCCATCAGGATGAGGTCCGGACGGAGGGTCCGCGCTGCGTTGACCCCTGATTGCCCATCACCGGCCGTGTGAACGTCGAA
>DAOKZM010000060.1:1819-2628 GCA_035325665.1 Thermomicrobiales bacterium
GTCATACCCCTCCTCGGCGAGGAGCTCGACGAGTAGTCTCCTGATCGCCGGATCATCCTCCACCAACAGAATTCGATTCACCAATGCCCCCTGCGCCCCCTCTCGGCCTCTGGCGTGGCTGCAAGTTTCGTACCAGGTACGTAACAGCTCGCCACAGGCCACCACACGGATTACGTAGTTCTCCGGATGCGCGCGCTGGATGCTCCTGCGATGATCGGGTCAATGATCCAGCACCCTGCGCGAGGGACGGGGGAGAACGATGAACCGCTCACACGCTGGCGCCGCTTGCCCACATCTGACCACGTCGCTGTACTGCGTCTGCCGCGAGCAGGGAGACGACCCGGCCCGCGGCTGCCTGGTGCCGGCGCAGCTCTCCGCCCGGCCCGCTCCCGCTGGCGGCGAATCCCACCTCGACCGCATCTGCCTGGTCGAGGTGATCGTCTCCCGCGACCCGGCGCTCGAAAAGTGGCGCACCAGCGCCTGACCCTCCGGGCGCTACCCGCCACGGCTCGCCGCTGTCGTTGCGCCGCCCGATGCGTCCCTGCCCACAGTTGCCACGGAGTTGTAACGTGCGATGCATGGAAACCCCTGCTACTGTCATGGGTGAGGCCGTAGGCTGGGGCTGTCCGGCCCCCGGCCGGGTCAAGCGGATGTCGACAGGAGGTTACGATGAAGCGAATCCTCATCCCCCTCGATGGGTCGTCTTTGTCCGAGGCGGCGATGCCGTTCGGCGCGGCTCTCGCCCGCGCGGCCGGCGCAGCCGTCGAGCTGATTCACGTGGTCGAGATGCCCGCGCTCCTGGACCTGCC
>DAOKZM010000060.1:2638-3581 GCA_035325665.1 Thermomicrobiales bacterium
ATCGACGCTCATCCCCGATCCCGCTCGAGTGCGTGACTACCTGCACGATGCTGCCGCCCGCCAGATTCCCGGCGTCGAGGTCGAGGTCGACGTTCGCTCGGGCGACGCGGTGGACGAGCTGCTCGCCCACGCCACCGAAGAGCCTGGGACGATGGTCGTCATGGCCACCCACGGGCGCGGTGGGCTGGGCCGGCTCGTGCTCGGCAGTGTCGCCGACAAGGTCGTCCGTCTTTCGACCGTGCCGGTCGGTCTCATCCGCCCGGTCGAGGACGGCGCCCCGGTCCAGCGCGACATCAGCTCGATCGCGGTGGCGCTAGACGGCTCCGAGACGGCGGAGTTGGGCCTGGCCCTCGCGGTAGACCTCGCGAGGTCGGCCGGCGCGACGCTCCACCTCGTCGAGGTGGCCGAGCCGCTCTGGACATCACCCTGGATCGCATCCAGCCCCGAAATGCTCGCCGTCAACGCCAACCAGATGGCCGAGCTCGATCTCCTCGCCCAGGAGGACGCCCGCACCTACCTCGCCGCGACGGCCGACCGGCTGCGCGCCGAGGCACCGGACCTCCAGGTCGATGTCGTCATGCGCGTCGGCCGTGCGGCCGAGGAGATCGATCGCGCTGCCACCGAGGCGGATGCCGACGTGGTCGTCGTCACCAGCCACGGCCGTGGCGGTTTCGAGCGGCTTGTGCTCGGCAGCGTGACTTCCGGTCTGATCCAGTTCGGGACTCACCCGCTGATCGTCGTCCCGGCCCGGGCCGCCACCTCGGCCACGGCCGACGCGGGCGCCGAGAGCGATGGCGAAGAAGGGGGGAGATGAGGACGATGACTACCACGACGTCGCGACAGGCGATCTACTTCCTCGATGCTGGCGCCGACCAGGTTCTCTCGGTGCAGCTCGACCTCTCGGGTGACTGGCAGATTGAGCGCTCGTATCGCGTTGCGTTCG
>DAOKZM010000060.1:3591-11455 GCA_035325665.1 Thermomicrobiales bacterium
GACATGGCCCGCCGCTACCGCGCGACGATCGACCCGGCCCACCACGCGAGGTTCGACCACGAAGTCGAGCGCGTCCGCAACTATCTCGCTGAGACGCCGCCGGCCGGTCTCGGACTGATCATCCACTCGTGCGAGCCGGCCGGCGTCTGGAACGTCGTTGCCATCCCTGCCGCGCTTGGCGACGCAGTCGCCTTCGAGCGTTTCCCACGCATCCGCGCACTGCTCGACTTTGCCGACGAGCATGAGCCGAGCGCCGTTGCCCTGGTAGACAGCGAGGAGGCGCGCGTCTTCCTCATCGACCGGGAGCAGGTAATCGACTCGTGGGACCTCCTCAGCCTCGTCCCGGGCCGGCATAAGCAGGGCGGCTGGTCGCAGGCGAACTTCCAGCGCCACCACGACAACGCGGTGGATGTCCATCTGCGGACCGTCTGCGAGCAGCTTGCCGAGCTCGATCAGCGCCAGCCGTTTCGCCGCCTGATCGTCGGTGGGCCGGTCGAGCCGGTCTCGCGTCTGCGCGAGCTGCTGCCGCGAGCGATGCGCGACCGGTTGGCCGGCACGTTCGAGGCTGAGATGTTCGCCGCACCGGCGGAGGTTCTTACGCGCGCGTCCGCGGTGCTGACGGCCGCCGAGCGCGAGGCCGAGTCGCGCGTCGTCGCACAGCTCCGCGAGGGCGCACACGACGGCGGCACGGCCGTGGTCGGCTTCACGCCGACGCTCGCGGCGGTCGCCCCGCGCCAGGTCCGCACCCTCGTCGCCGCCAACGCGACCGCCGGCCCCGGCGCTACCTGCCCGTCGTGTGATGGGCTGTTTAGCGGCGAGCTGGCCGTCTGCCCGGTCTGCGGCAGCGCGCTCGACCCGGTCGCCGATGTCGTCGACGAAGCAATGCGCCGCACGGTCGTTGCTGGCGGCGAGGTCGAGGTCGTCCACGGCGCCGCAGCCGCCGAGCTGCTGGCCCTCGGCGCTGGTATCGGCGCGCTGCTGCGCTACACCGCTGGCTGATCGCCGGCGGCGGATGAGGAGGTTCGGATGCAGACCGTAGTCGTCCCCCTCACCGACCCCTGGCAGGATCCTGACCGGGTCGCCGAGTGCGCGCTGCCGTTTGCCCGCGAGCTGGCGGCGCGCGGGCATGCTCGCGTCGTCCTGGTCAACGTCATTGAGGTGCCGACCGAGCTGGGGCCGCTGTCTGGCGCGCTCGGCGTTGTCTTCTCCAAAGGCCTGGAGAAGTGGGCGTCCGACTGCCGCGAGTACCTCGAAGCGGTGGCGCGCACCTTCGAAGGCGGCGACGTCCGCACCGTCGTCCTCCACGGCGAGGTCGGTTCTCAGCTCCTGATGCTGCTCGACGAGGTTCCTGACCCGGTCGTCGTCATGGCGTCTCACTGCCGGCGCGGGCCACGTCGCCTGCTGTTCGGCAGCGTTGCGTTCCAGCTCGTCCATGCCGCGCGCTGCCCGGTGATGGTTGTCCCGCCGGAATTCCGCCGCCTGCACGACCCGGCCCCGATCGGGCTACACCGTGTCCTCGTCCCGCTCGACGGCACCGTCTCCGGCGACGAGACCCTGCGCGTGCTGGGCGACGTCCTCGGCGATGGCCTGCGCATTCAGCTCCTGCGAGTGCTCGAGTCTAGCGACGCTGCCTGGTACTACACGGAGGTCGAGCGGCAGGCGCTCCGGCGGCGCGCCGAGGACTCGCTGGCCGAGACCGCGCAACGCCTGCGTGATGCCGGTGACGACGCTAGCCCGGCCGTCGTCGAGGGCAAGACGGACGAGGAGATTGTCCGTGTCGCCGACGACTTTGGCGCCGAGTTGCTGGCGATGCCAACCCACGGGCGTGCCGGCCTGAGCCGGCTGATGCTCGGCTCGGTCGCCGAACGCCTGGCCAACATGGGCCACCGGCCGCTGCTGCTGATCCCGGTCAACTACGCTGGCCGGCTGGGCGGAGCGCTTCAAGGTCCAGCCGGGGCGCCGGGCTGATCCGTGGGCCGCCCGGCCTCCGCGCGCGCTGCTCGCGTGACGTCGGGCGAGCCGGCGTCGGCGCCTGCGGAGTTGGAGCACACCGAGCCTGCGCTGACCGCCACGCGGTCGGTGGGTTGGCTCGTCGTTGCGCTCGGTTTCGGCGTCTTCTTCGCGGGATTCGACCAGACGTTCGTCGTCACGATCCTCCCCGACATGCTCCGCGACCTCGGCATCCCGATTAGCCAGCTCGGCCGTGCCTCGTGGATCGTCAACGGCTACCTGATCGGCTACGCCGTCGCGTTGCCCCTGATGGGCCGCATCGCCGACGCCTGGGGACGGTCGCGCATCTACGCGGCGGCGGGCGGCGTCTACATTCTCGGCTCGGGCTGGGCGGCGAGGTGCTGACGGTTGCTCGCCTTGTCCAGGCGCTCGGAGGCGGGGCGGTCGTGCCGATCTCAATGGCGATCGTCGCCGACATCGTCGCCCCGGCCTGGCGGCCGCTCGGCATCGCCGTCGTCGCCGCGCTCGACGACGCCAGCAGCCTGCTCGGCCCGCTCTATGCCTCGGCGCTCGTCGACCCGCTCGGTTGGCGAGGGCTGTTCTGGCTCAGCATCCCCCTCCAGATTCCGTTTCTCGTCGCGGTCCTCCTACTCGCCCGCGACCTGCCGCGGAATGGCCACCCCAGCGTCGATGTCATAGGCGGGCTGCTGCTGACCGGAGGACTGACCATCCTCGCCATCGCACTAACCGATACCTCCTACGAGCGCCGGGCGCCAGCGCTCACCGCTGCGCTGCTGCTCGGAACATTCCTGCTTGGCGGCGCGTTCGTCGCCCGTCAGGCCCGGCTGGCTGCCCCGCTGGTCCGGCTTGGGCTGCTGCGAGCCAGAGCATCGGCGGCCGCAATCGGCCTCTACTCCGTGGACGGCGCGGCGACGATCACCGCGCTGGTGACAGTCCCGCTGATGACGAACGCGTTGTGGGACGGCTCCCCGCTTGACGGCGGCCTGAACCTGATGAAGATGATGATCTGGATGCCGGTCGGCAGCCTGGCCGGCGGGCTGCTGACGCGCTGGGTCGGCTATCGTCCGGCAGCAGTTGCGTCGTTCTCCCTCGTGGGCCTGGCCTACGTCTGGATGTGGCGTTGGCCCGAGGAGCCAGGCAGGCTCGCGCTCTGGGGCGCGCTCTTCCTCCTCGGTTTCGGGATAGGGCTGAACGACGCGCCGGTCATCGGCAGCCTGCTCACCGTCGCCCGTGCCGCGGATCGCGCGACTGCGACCGCGCTTACCCAGACGTCGCAGACGATCGGCATGATCGTCGGCATGGCCCTCCTGGCAAGCCAGGGGCTTGGTCGCTTCGACCAGCGCGCGGCCGACCTGTTCAGCCGTCGCGGTCTGGACGCCACCGCGACGGAGTATGGCGACATCATGCGCCGGACCTTCGATGAGGTGTTCGTCGTCGCGGCGATGGTCTGCTTCCTGGCTGCGGTCGCTTCGCTGCTCCTCGCCCGCGGCAGAGCGGCCGAGGTCCGCTGGACGCCATCCGTCGTCGACGCCACGGGGCGGCCCGAAGACCGCCCCGCTGATTCCGATGCCGGATGAGAGCTCTCGTTACCTCGGCGGCTCGATGTCCGGCGGCTCCTCCTGGAGGTCGATCTCGCCACGCTCCGCCTCCCTCCGGCACTCGTCGCAGAGGATCATCCCCTCTGCTGCGTGGCCGGGCGGGAATTCGGCTTGCTCGAAGACCGTCGCCTGGCCGGCGATCGGCGCTCCGCAGAGGTCGCAGAGCTGGACGGTCTCGCCGGTAATCTCACGACGCCGTAGCGCCAGATCCTCGTCAACCATGCGTCAGCCCTTCCTCTCGATCGTCCCGACTCGGCCCCATTCGGCCGCTTCGCGGTCGGTCGCCGGCCGCTCCGGTGGCCAGTTCTGTGCCGCGTCGATCGCCTCTCGGGTCACCTCGGCCTTGTCGCGGTGGAACTTGCCTTCACGGCGGTGCGACGGCTCGCCGCGCAGCTTCGCCAGGAACCGCCCAAGCCCGTCGTCGAGCCTTCCAAACGCGATCCGCAGCGCGCTGTCGTCGCGCGGCCCGTTGCCGGTCACCGTGATGCTCTGGTCAAGGATGTGGAGGTTCAGCTTCGCGGTGAACGTTCCGTCGCGGAGATGCTCCTCGATCGTGACGTGCAGGACCCGCAGATCCTCCTCGATATCGGCCAGCCGCCGGTCGAGCATCGCCGCCTCACGCTCGACGACGTGGCGTCCGGCATCGGTGATCGTCCCGTGATCGTGATAGCGCACGTTCATGGCCACCTCCTGACTCCTGATCGGGGCCATCCTCCGGATTCAAGTATCGACCATGAATCGTGAAACTGGCGCGGCATCCTGGCGCGGCTGCGCGCCAAAAGCGTTACAATTTGCGGTCCTGCCGCGTGCTCGCCGCTCGCGCTCGCCCCTGCACCGCAGATCGCGTACCCTGAGATCAGGCCGAGGCCGCGCCATCCGGCGCGCTCGTGGCGATGGCCGATCGTCGAGGAGAGGGAGGCGCAGATGGATCAGAGCGAACCTCGGATGACCCGCGAGCCGGCCAGCCAGCTCCAGCGGCTCTTCCTTCGCGGTCCGGCGCTGATGTACCATGGCCCGCTAGCCGAGCTGTTCCGCTGGCGCTGCGTCATGCTTCTGACGACGACCGGCCGGAAGACCGGCCAGCCGCGCACGACCGCCGTCAGCTTTATGCCGGATGGCGATCGCTACATCGTATTCTCCGGATGGGGTACGAGCTCGAACTGGTACCGGAACGTCCGCGCCAGCCCGCGCGTCAGGATCAAGGTTGGGCGGCGGATGATGGCTGCCGATGCTCGCCTCATCGAGGACCCGGACGAGCGCGTCGCACTGATGCGCCGGATGCGGGACCGTTCGGGCTCGTGCGGCCCTCCCAAGCTCATGCGCGAGCTGCTGCGGCGCTCCGGTCTCTTCGACTATGACGCCGAGATCAGGATGGCCATCGACGCGGGCGCAGATATCCCCGTCCTCGAGCTCGTGCCGGCCAGGGACGCCGGTAACTGACACGCGTTTGTCACGATTCCGCAGGAGATGTAGACGCGGCTCTCACCCGGCCGGGGTAGCGTGGTGGTGCGGCTCGATTTGAGATGCTCGGAAGGAGGAGCATATGTCGATCACCACGCGGTCGCCATTCGGCGAGCTCGAGACGCTGCGGGATCGGATGGACCGTCTGTTCGCGGATCTCTCGATCTGGTCGAGGCCGGCCACCGAGACGACTGGACTACAGGTGGACCTGCGCGAGACGGATACCGACCTGATCCTGGAGACCCCGCTCCCCGGCATCAAGCCAGAAGACATCGACATCGAAGTCAGCCACGGTGTGCTGACGATCAAGGGCGAGACGAAGGAGGAGGCGGAGCGTGCCGAGGGTACCTGGCACCTCAAGGAGCGCCGTTATGGCAGCTTCTTCCGGTCGATTACTCTCCCCGCTCCGGTCGCCGAGGACAAGGCCCAGGCGACATTCACCGACGGCGTCCTGACCGTTAGCCTGCCGAAGACTGACCAGGAGGTGAAGCACAAGATCGAAGTCAAGGCGCCGGAGACGGTTCACTGACCCCGCGGCGCACCGGAACCCGAACGCCATCCTCCGGTGGGGGATGGCATTCGGTGTGTCGTCCCGCGGCGCTACCGCGCTTCGTAATCGTATCGCCGCTGGCAGGCTACGCAGCGCGCCGCCTGTGGCAACGCTTCCAGCCGGCCGCGGTCAATCGGGTTGCCGCACTCGACACAGTAGCCGTAGGTCCCGTCGTCGATCCGCTCCAGCGCGTCGGCGATCTCGGCGAGGTCGGCCCGCAGATACGCTATCGTCGAGACGTCGGTCTCGGCCGTTAGCAGCTCCCCGGCGGCGTCGGCCGGGTGGTTGGCGATCGTCCCCTCGATGATCTGGCTCGAGGTCGCGCCGCGCAGCTCGGTATCGAAGTCGCCGAGCCGATTTATGATCTCCCGGCGCTGTTCCTCCAGCCGTGCCCGAGCGTCGCCGCTCGCGATCGGTTGACGTGGTGGATCGTAACGCATCCTCGCCTCCTCTCCGGTTCGCCGCCAGCCCCCTCCGCCGGGGCGGGAGCCCGCCTCAACGGTATTGTCTCTCGCCAGGCATCACCCCGGTATTACAGCGTCGTAAACAGTGTCGCAACTTCGTGACGATTCTCTCATTGGGTCGCCTCCACCGCCGATACCGCGCAGCGAAAGCCGCACACGCGGTCGATTACCCGCCCGGGCGCCAGCGCGAGGCGAGTCGTGCAGGCGCACTGCTCGGGAGCGCTGTCCCACGACCCGCCGCGCAGGACGCGGCTGCCCGCCACCGCCGGCGACTCGCGGTCCTCGGTCTCCAGGTATGGGTACGGAAGGAACCGGCTCGATGTCCATTCCCAGACGTTGCCGGCCATGTCGGCGACGCCCAGCGCGCTGTCGCCCGTGGGCGAGTACCGGCTAACCGGCGTCGTGTCATGGTGGCGGAAGACGCCGATGATGCCGTGACCGGCGTTGGCCCGACCTTCGCGCCATTCGTCTCCCCACGGCCAGCGGCGTTGTGTCTCCGCCACCGGGTCCCAGGCGGCGGCCTTCTCCCATTCCGCCTCGGTCGGCAGACGCTTGCCGGCCCAGGCCGCGTAGGCGACGGCATCGTGCCAGCAAACGTCCACCACTGGATGATCGAGCTTGTTGCGGTCGGGGTGGCCGCGGACCCAGGTCGGAGGCGGCGCGCAGCCGGTCGCCTCGACAAACAGCGCGTAGTCTCCGGCCGTTACTGGGAAGCGGTCGATCATGAACGCCGCGACCACGACGACGTGCGCGGGGCTGGCGACCGGGTCGGCGTCGTCCCCCATGACGAACGCGCCGGCCGGGATCAACACCATCTCGCCACGTCCGCTCCGCTCTGCCCGCACGCCGGCCCTCCATGCCCGTCGTCAGCCGCCATCGCCTCCAATATACGACCGATCTGTCACGGATCTGACACGCGTGCGGGCCAAACGTTATGAGGTTGTGACGTTCCGTCGAATACCGTCTCACCCAAGCCCATCCAGCGGTGTGGGCTTGTCGTGGGAGGGTGAACTGATGCGCTATCGCGTTGCGGCGGTTCCGGCGAGCTTCGTGCCATATGACAGCTTCATCGTCGAGGATCAGGACGGCCGGCAGTACCTGTTCGAGCGCGGCCGGCTGACGAGCCTGGCTCCGGAGGAGATGACGCTGGCGCTTACGGTGTTCGAGCTGTCGCAGTCGTTCAACTGGCACATCGAGGACGAGCTGCCCCACCTGCTCGCCGAGCTATGCGGTGGTCGCCGCGCTCACATTAGCCGCCCTTCCCGTTCCCGCAGCGCGTCTTCCGCTGCCGCCTGATCCCGCTCCAGACGCGTCGAGAGTCGCACCGGGTATGCGCCCCGGCCGTCGAGCGCGTGTAGCTCGGGTGGCAGCGCTGCCAGACCGACGCGGACACGTTCGCGGGCCGCGTCAAGCGTCTCCGACACGACGATCTCCCCGCCGCGCATCCGCTGCTCCAGGAGCGGTGTCCAGCCGTCCGCCGGGGCCGGCTCGTCGCGCGTGGCGATGACGTCGCCACCGAACGGCGGACCCGGCAGGCGCCACACCTGCTTCGGACCGACCAGCGTGCGTTTGCCGGTGCTGAGCTTCAGGCGTGGCCGGCCGACGTATTCCACCAGCTTGTAGACCATGTCGAGCGTGGGCGCGTCGGCCGCGGTCCCGACTCGCGTGCCTACCCCGTAGGCGTCGATCGGCGCGTCCTGCTCGACCAGTTCCGCCAGCGAGTATTCGTCCAGCCCGCCGCTGGCGATGATCGTGACGCTCTCCAGCCCGGCCCCGTCCAGGATTGCCCGGACCTCCCGGCTGAGCGCCAGCAGGTCGCC
>DAOKZM010000061.1:0-11434 GCA_035325665.1 Thermomicrobiales bacterium
AGGGGCAGCCGGCGCTCAGACGCTCGCCGTCCGCGCCGACATCACCAGCGCCTCGGACGTCGCAGCACTGATCGAGCAGACGATCAACACCTTCGGCCGGCTGGACGCGCTGATCAACAACGCCGGCATCACCCGCGACACGCTTCTGATGCGGATGAGCGAGGAGGATTGGGACGCCGTCCTGGAGACGAACCTCAAGGGTGCGTTTCTCTGCAGTAAGGCCGCCATCCGGCCGATGATGCGCCAGCGGTCCGGCGCGATCGTCAATCTGACCTCAGTCGTCGGGATTATCGGCAACGCTGGCCAGACGAACTATTCGGCGGCGAAGGCCGGGCTGATCGGCTTCACCAAGTCGCTGGCTCGTGAGGTCGGGTCGCGCGGCATCACCGTCAACGCCGTCGCGCCCGGGTTCATCGAGACGCGGCTGACCGACGTGCTCTCCGACGATGTCAAAGGCGCATTGATGGAGCGTATTCCGCTCGGCCGCTTCGGCACGCCCGACGACGTCGCCGGCGCAGTCGGCTTCCTCGTTTCGCCCGCCGCCCGCTACATCACCGGGACGGTGCTCTCGGTCGATGGCGGGATGGCGATGTAGATCCCGGCCACGGATACGGAATCGTCGTCGGACGGCGGATGGCCCGCTGCGCCCGCGACGCGCGTGGGTGACTGATGTTTGACAAGATCCTGATAGCGAACCGTGGCGAGATTGCGCTGCGCATCCTGCGCGCCTGCCACGAGCTCGGCGTGCGTGCGATCGTCGCCTATAGTGAGGCGGACCGCGATTCGTTGCCGGTCCGGCTGGCCGACGAGGCCGTTTGCATCGGTCCGGCGCCGGCCGCGAAGTCATACAACCACATCCCATCGGTCATCAGCGCCGCGCTGATGACGGGCTGTGACGCGATCCACCCCGGCTATGGCTTCCTCGCCGAGAACGCCTACATCGCCGACATCTGCCAGGAGGTCAACCTGGCCTTCATCGGCCCAGAGCCCGAGACGATCTCGGTGATGGCCGACAAGGCGCAGGCGCGACAGCTCGCGAAGAAGGCCGGTGTTCCGATCCTTCCGGGTACGCAGGACCCGTTGCCGTTGACGGTCGATGTCCGCGAGCTCTCTCGCGAGATCGGCTTCCCGCTGATGCTGAAGGCGGCGGCCGGCGGCGGCGGTCGCGGGATGCGGATCGCCCGCGACGAGCGCGACCTGCTGCGGCTGTTGCCGCTGGCCCAGGCCGAGGCTCAGGCGGCGTTCGCCAACGGCGCGGTCTACGCCGAGCGCTACCTCGAGCACCCGCGTCACATCGAGGTGCAGATCATCGCCGACAAGCACGGCAAGGTGCTCTCACTCGGGGAGCGCGATTGCTCGCTGCAGCGCCGCCACCAGAAGCTCATCGAGGAGGCCCCGGCGCCAAACATCTCGCGGCGCCTCCGGTCCAATCTGGAGAAGGCGGCGGTGAAGCTAGCCCGCTCGATCAAGTACACCGGGGTTGGCACGTTCGAATTCCTCGTCGACCCGGAGGAGCGCTTCTACTTCATCGAGGCCAACACACGCATTCAGGTCGAGCATCCGGTCACCGAGATGGTGACCGGGATCGATATCATCCAGTGGCAGATTCGCGTCGCAGCCGGCGAACCGCTCCCGTTTAGCCAAGGGGATATTCA
Source organism: Thermomicrobiales bacterium (assembly GCA_035325665.1). GTDB lineage: Bacteria > Chloroflexota > Chloroflexia > Thermomicrobiales > CFX8 > JAMLIA01. The sequence continues at coordinate 1,656 of DAOKZM010000061.1, forward strand.
GATGATGGGGCACGCGATCGAATGCCGCATCAACGCCGAGAATCCGCTGACCGGCTTCACGCCAGCGGCTGGAGTCGTCACCGGGTATCATGCGCCGGGAGGGCCCGGCATCCGCATCGATTCCCACCTTTACAGCGGCTATATCATCCCGCCGAACTATGACTCGATGGTCGGCAAGCTCATCGCCTGGGGCGCCACCCGCGACGACGCGATCGCCCGCATGCGCCGGGCGCTTTCGGAGACGGTGATCAGCGGCGTCGAGACGACGATCCCGTTTCATCACTTCGTCCTGAACCACGCTGATTTTCGGGCCGGAAAGGTGCATACGGGCCTGATCGGCGAACTGCTCGACAACAGAGACCCGGCCGAGATGCTTGAGAGCCTGCCGGGGCTGGCCTGCCCGATCGTCTGATCTGCGAGACCGGGCTGCTCCGCAACAGGCTGGAGGGATATCTATGTCAGGCCGACCGGGCCGAGGCTTCGAGAATCGCCAGGCGCGGACGCTCGCGCTGCAGATCCTCTTCGAGGGTGACCTGACCGACCACGCGGTGGCCGACGTGACCCGTCGATATACCGAGGACCTGAGCATTCCACAGTTAGTGCGCCGCTATCTGGAGCGGTTGGTGACCGGCGTCGCCGAGCATCGCGAGGCGATCGACGCCGAGATCGCGGCTGCCGCGCCGGCCTTCCCGGTCTCCCAGCTTCCGGCCGTCGATCGAAACATCCTGCGCGTCGCGATCTACGAGCTGCGCCACGAGCCGGATGTCCCGCTCAAGGCAGCGATCAATGAGGCGGTCGAGCTGGCTAAGGCGTTCGGTGGCGACAACTCCAGCCGGTTCGTCAATGGCGTCCTCGGCACGATCGCCCGCGGCGCACCGCCAGCGGACGCCGCCGATGAGCCGCCAGCGGCCGATCCGGCTGGGGCATAGCGGCTGGAAGGTGATTCAGGCATAATACGCCGGAACGTGGGGAGTCGTGCCGCGCCGTCCGCTTGATCCGCGGGATGGATCAGCGACACGATTGCATGGACGTCGGGGGACGTATTGTCCCGCGCCGCGGTCGACGGCGGCCGCAGGCTCGACTCTACAGTGGGAGGTAGTCGCGTTGTCAGCCACCTATGACAAGCTTCAGGCGATCGTTGCCGAGCAGCTTGGCGTCGACCCGGAGAAGGTCACGCCGGACGCTGAGTTCGTGCAGGACCTGAACGCCGATTCGCTCGACCTGGTCGAGCTCATCATGTCGCTCGAGGAGGAGTTCGGCGTCGAGATTTCTGATGAGGACGCCGAGAAGATCGTCAAGGTGAGCGACGCGATGGAGTACATCCAGGAGCACGACGGCGCGTAGCCGACACGGCCGCCTTCGCGGCCGGTGACGTAGTCTGAGCCAAGGGGGCGTCGAGCGACAACGCACTCGACGCCCCCTCTTTTGCCGCCGACCGGCCGACTTACGTACAATCAGCCCGTGTCCCCTGGCCACGCTCCCGTCCAGGTTCGATCCTTTTGGAGCGTCGCGCGGCGTGACATGTGAAAGAGACCGGCGGTGTCCCGTCGGGATGGGCTGGCCTCGACCGTTGAGATCGTGAGACGACATGGCAAGCATCCTCGACCGTGTCCCGTTGCCGACGCGGGGCCGGCGTAATCAGGCCCCGGAGCCGGAGTCCTCGCCCCCGGTCCAAACGGAGGAAGACTTCGTCGAGATGACCCTCCAGGAGCACCTGGAGGAGCTGCGGTCGCGCATCCTCAAGTCCGCGTTGGCGGTGCTGCTGGCCCTTGTCGCCGGGCTATGGCTCGCCTTCCCGGTGATGGACAAGATCCGCGAGCAGGCTCACGTCGAGGGCCTGCAGGCGATCAGTCCGACCGAGCCGTTTACCGTCTACATGCGCGTCGCGCTCTACATCGCCATCGCGATCGCCATGCCGGTGCTGGTCTATCAGCTCATGGGCTTCGTCTCTCCGGGCCTGACCTCGCGCGAACGCCGCTACGTCCTGATCGCGATCCCGTTCGTCATGCTCTCCTTCGCGGCTGGCGTCGCGTTCGCCTTCTTCCTGCTCGTCCCGCGCGCGTTGGCCTTCCTGTCGCAATTCGGCGGGAGCGTGTTCGAGTGGAACCCGCGCGCGTCCGACGTCCTGTCGTTCTACATGACGTTGATGCTCGGCGTCGGGCTCATCTTCGAGCTTCCGGTGCTGATGTACGCCATGACGATGATCGGTGTGGTGACCCCGCAGCGCTTCGGGAAGTTCCGCAAGTTCGCTATCGTGCTGTCGATGGTGATGGCCGCGATCATCACGCCGACGCCGGACCCGTTCAACATGATGCTGGTGGCGTTGCCCACCTATTTCCTCTATGAGGTCGGAATCCTGCTCTCGCGGCTCGCGTACCGCGGCAAGAGAGCGGACTAAGTTCCGCGACGATAGAGCCTGAGATCGTCCCGGTGTTCGCCGCACCGGGACGATCGCGTCAGTTGACGATCTCCAGCGCCAGCTCGCGCTCGGATGCCGGGCGGACGTTCAGTGTCTGCTCGTTGCGGTAGGTCACCATCCCCGGACCCGCACCCTTGATCTTGCGGACGTTCCGGCGCTTGGTGGCATCTACCTCGACGGCGGTCGAGGCGCGCCCGTCGCTGTACCAGGCCGCGAGTGCCGCGGCCGCCTCGAGCGCGCGTTCGTGGACGGTGCCCTGACTGCGGAGGATGACGTGGGCGCCAGGCATGTTGCGCGCGTGGAGCCAGATGTCGCCGGGCGCGGCGATGTCGAACGTCACCTGCTCGTTCTGCGGTCCGGTGCGGCCGACGAGGATCGTGTCGCCGCCGGGGGTCCGGTACGTCCTCGGACGGCGTGCCTGTCGCGACGGCCGCGGTCGGTTCGCGCGCGACGGCGCCTTCGCGCTGGTGACGCCCTGCTCGACCCACTCCAACCGGACTGCCTCGATATCGTCGAATCCCTCGGCGAGTGTCGCCATCGTGCGGACCTGGTCGATGTAGCCCAACTCCTGCCGCGCGGCCTCCAGCAGCTCCGGAAGGTTCTGCTCCGCTGACTGGGCCTTCCGATAGCGCTCGAAAAGCTCCTGGGCATTCTGGCTCGGGCTGAGCGACGGGTCGAGTGGGATCTCCAGCCCATCATCCGTCCGCAACACCGTCTGCCCCGGCGCGATCGCGGCCAGGGGGACGTAGATCGCCTCGCCCATCGCCCGCCACTTCTCGGCTTCTTCGGCGCGCTCCGCCTGCTCTGTGAGTGAGCGCAGCCGGCTCGCGACGCGGCCGCGAGCTTGGTCGATCTCCTCCAGCAGCCGCTCGCGACGTGCCGCGTGGCGCTGGGGGGCTGCTTCGGGACGATCTGCGCGCGCGGCCAGCTCGGCTGCCTCCAGCACGCTCCCGGCGCGCGTCGCTTCCACTCCAGGTTGGGCGGCCAGCGACATCAGCTCGACCGACGAGAAGTCAACGCTCCCATCTTCGCGCCGGTAGGTCCAGGCCGACCACGTGCCGGTGGCCAGCGGCGCGAAGAGCTCCCGGACGGCCGCCGCGAGCCGGTCGCGCCCGGCGGCGTCGAGTGACTGCGCTAGCGCGGTTGGGTCGATGCCGGCACGGTATGCCGCCTCGCGGGCCAGGACGGGGCTCATGCCCTGAAACGTGGCGACCAACCGCCGCTCGACTGGCTGGTCCGATCCATCGCCCGCCAGCGCCGCGCCTGCCGCGCGGGTCGGGTCCGCGCGATCCTGCGGTGGCGGGGCCGCGTAGGCCTGACGCGGGCGGATGGTCCTGACGCGGCTCATCTCCGGCGAGACGCGCTTGATCGCGTCGAGGATGCGTCCATCGGCATCGACGAGGATGATGTTGGATCGGCGGCCCATCAGCTCGACGTGGAGCTCCGTCGTCGTCAGCTCAATATCGCCGTCGTCCTCGTCCTCGACCTCGTCATCTCGATTGGTCGCCTTGGTGGGCTTGGCTATACTCAGTCGGATAATCCGTTCGAAGGGCGGTTGGGAGAGCGCGACGATCCTGCCGCCGCGAGCGTATTTCCGGAGCAGCAGCAGCAGGGGCGAGACGCGCTCCGGGTCGGCGTCTATTCGCTCACTGGAGAGCCAGAAGCCGGCGTCGTCAGGGTGGATGCTCATCACCAGCCAGCGCCGTCGACGGGCGGCGTATAGCTCGAACGCGATGGTGCGGGCGTCGACGTGGAGGACCTGCTGGATTCGCGCGTTGGCCAGCAGACTGTTACATTCATCGACGATCGCGGCGATTGTCAGGACGTCGTACACGGGCAACTCCGGCGGGTCGTTTCGCGAGCGGCATGGCTCGAGCACGAATAGCGGACGTCGGCGTCGAGGCGGGGGCACGCATGATCCGGAGGAACGCGGCGAATGGCTGATCGCCATCTGGCGGCCCGACTCGAGTCGACAGGGTCGATGGACTACCACGGGAACGAGCTGATCGCCGAGGTCCGTGCCTCGGTCCGTCCCCGCTTGTACGTGATATCAGGCCCGTCCGGCGTCGGCAAGGACACGATCATCGACAATCTCCGGCCGCGACTGCCGGACTTCTATTTCGCCGTCACCGCAACCACCCGGCCTCGCCGGCCCGGCGAGATCGACGGCGTCCACTATTTCTTCATGGCCGAGGACGAGTTCGCTCGCCACCTTGACGACGGCGAGTTCATCGAGCACGCCGAGGTGTACGGCAACTGGTACGGCGTGCCGAAGGGCGGTATCCGCGCCGCGCTCCGCGAGGGACGCAACGCGATCGTCAAGGTCGATGTCCAGGGCGCCGCGACGATTCGGGCGCTATCGGACGAGGCGATCATGATCTTCCTGATGCCGACCAGCATCGAGGAGCTTACCCGCCGGCTCTGGACGCGAAAGACCGATGCCAGGGACGCGCTGCTGCACCGCATCAACACCGCGGCCAACGAGCTCTCACGCGTTGGTGAGTTCGACTATCGGGTCTTCAACGAAGAAGGTCAGGTCGACCGGGCACTGGACGACATCCTGGCGATCATCACTGCCGAGCAGCTCAAGGTCAATCAGCGGGAGGCCGTGCTGTAGCTGCCTCCGGCTCGACCGCCTGCGGGTAGCGCAGTGTCGCCCAGTCCGGCATCCGGTCGAAGAACAGGATGCCCTCGAGGTGGTCGATCTCATGCTGCATTACGCGGGCCAGATAGTCGCGCGCCTTGATTTTGACAACCTTGCCGGTCACGTCATGCGCGCGCACGGTGATCGCCGTGTAGCGTGGAACGTCGCCGATCAGGTCGGGGAAGCTTAGGCAGCCCTCGACATCGACCTCCTGTCCGCCGGCGCGCACGATCTCAGGGTTGATGAGCGTCAGCTTCGTCTCCGGCGAGTCTTCGTACTCGTAGCCGGCCGGAATACGGATGACGCAGATGCGTTGGCGGATTCCGACCTGCGGCGCGGCCAGCCCAACCCCGCTCTCCACGTCCAATGTCTCGTAGAGGTCGCGCTCGAGGTCCAGAAGCGCCTCGTCGAACGACGTGATCGTGTCGGCCTTCCCGCGCAGCCGATCGCTGATTGCGCCGAATCGAGGGTCTGGTTCGGTAATGAGCTTCAGGGTCGCCATGCCGCGTCGCCGTCTCCTTCTGTCGGTTGAATTATACCGAGGGCGGGTAGGGCGTTTCGGCCGGCGCGGCGTCAGAGGAGGTTGACTGGGTCGACGTCGATCATCCAGCCGGGATGCAGGTTGAGGCTGCCCAGCAGCGCCAGGAGCGCGCCGCCGCGGACGATGATCTGCCAACCGTACTGCCCTCGGACGCGTGACGAGAATGCCGGGGCCGGGCCGATGATGTCGATCCCCTGGATCTCCGGACGGTCCAGCAGAGTTCGCTCCAGCGCGTTCGCCAGCGCCTCGGCCTCGGTTCGCGCCTTGCCTTCGTCGATATTCCGGATCATCAGCCGCGCCAGCCGCTTGAACGGCGGGTAGCCGTGCCGCGCCCGAAAGGCGATCTCCTCGCGGTAGAACGCCGCGTAGTCGTGGCGCGCGGCGCTGGTGACGGCGTAGTGCGTCGGGGAGTAGGTCTGCAGGACGACCTCGCCGCCGGATGCGCGCCGGCCGGCGCGTCCCGCTACCTGGGTCACCATCTGGAACGTTCGCTCCGCGGCGCGAATATCAGGCAAGTAGAGGTACGTGTCGGTGTTGATCACGCCGACCGCCGTCACGTCGGGAAGGTCGAGTCCCTTGGCGACCATCTGCGTCCCGACGACGATGTCCACCTCACGCTCGAGGACGCTGCGCAGTAGCGACTCATGAGTCACGTCGCCGCGTAGCGCGTCCTGGTCCCAGCGCAGAACGCGGGCGTGCGGCAGCAGCCGCTGGATCTCGCTCTCGATCCGCTGGGTACCGGCGCCGAAGTAGCCGACCGCCTCGCTGCCACACGTCCCGCACTCGTGTGGCGCGGGTTGGCGATGTCCACAGCGGTGACAGATCACCCGCCCGACCGTGCGGTGGTAGACGAGCGGGATGTCGCAGTACGGGCATTGCGTCACCGACCCGCACGACCTGCACTGGACGATCGTTGACATGCCACGCCGGTTGAGGAACAGGATCACCTGCTCGCGAGCCGCCAGTCGCTGGGTGATGACCTCCATCAGCCGACGACTGAAGATCGACTCGTTCCCGCCGCGCAGCTCGGCGCGCATATCGACGATCTCGGCGTCTGGCAGCGGGATCGGCCGCGCCACGAGCGCGCCGTCGCCGGCCGCGACCCGCTGCCCGACGCGCTCGTGGAGCTCGATCCGGCTCCAGCCGGCCGTCGTCGAGCGGTGATAGGTCTCGACGTCCGGCGTCGCGCTCCCGAGGATCAGCAGCGCCTGGTGATAGTCGGCGAGCTGCCCGGCGACTGAGCGGGCGTGGTAGCGCGGGACGCTATCCTGCTTGTAGGAGCTATCGTGCTCCTCGTCGAGCACGATGACGCCGACGTCGCGAAGCGGCGCGAAGAGCGCCGAGCGTGGCCCGATGACGACGACCGGCTCGTCCCCTCCTGCCCGTTGCCAGTTCGCCGCCCGCTCTCGGTCGCCTAACGCCGAGTGGAGGATGAGCGTGCGATCCCCGAACCGTGCCCGGAAGCGCTCGGCGATCTGACTGCTTAACCCGATCTCCGGCACCAGCACGATCGCGGACCGGCCGCTGGCGAGGCTCATCGCCGCGGCACGGAGATACAGCTCGGTCTTGCCGCTTCCGGTGACGCCGTGGAGCAGGATCGTGTGGGAGGCGGCATCGCGGCCGAGGTGCGGCCGGATGCGCTCCCAGGCGGCGGCCTGCTCGGTGGTCAGGGCGATTGTCCCGCCGGCAGCCCCGGCGTCCTTGGTAGCTTCGACGAGTGGCTCGATCGCGATGCAGCCGCGCGCTGCCAGCGCGCGGAGCGTCGAACGGGCAATCCCCGACGTCGCCATCAGCGACTCGATCGGCATGCTCAGCCCCGGTCTTGCCCGTAGGCGCGGCGCCAGCCAGTCGAGCGCCTCGACCTGGCGTGGCGCGCGGTCTGGCGGCGGCGGGGCGCCGGGCAGGAGCCGCACTTGTTCGGCGACGCGTGCCGCCGGTTCGGGGCGGTGGCGGACCCGCGCGATGCGCTGGAGGATGCCCCGCTCCTCGAGCGCCGGGACGATCGTCCGCAGGGATGACCGCTGGGCGCGTTGGGCGCGTTCGAGCGAGACCTCGCCCTCGGCGTCGAGGAATGCGACGAGCCGCTTCTGGGCCGGCGTCAGCCCGGCCAGCTCGTCGTCGGCGGGTCGGCGTTTCAGCGACAGGGATTCGACCCCGCGCGAGCTAACGCCGGGAGGCAGCATCACCGAAGCCGCCTCGTAGAGCGTGCAGACCGTCTCCTCGCCGATCCAGACCGCCAGCCGCCACTGCAGCGGGGTCAGGCAGAACGACGGCTCGACCGGCGCGTGGATGTCGCGGACGCGCTCCGTCGCTGGCCGGCGGCCGTGGCGCTCGACGACGATCCCGAGGACGAGCTTCTGGCGCAGCGGCGCCCAGATGAGCTGGCCAACCTCGATGCTGGCATCGAGCGCATCCGGCACGCGATAGGTGAGCGTCCCGCGCCGCTCCGACAGGCGCGCATTCGGCGCGACCTCGGCGTAGCGGGCAGGCGAGCGGGTAGAACATGCGTTCATATCGAGCAGTGTACATCCACCCGCAAGTGTGGTGCGGCCGGCCGGAGCAAGCCGCACCGACGCGCGCTAGCTGAGCGCCGCCGATAGCAGGTCGCGCTGAGCAAACAGGGCCGGCGAGCCGCCAGTGTGGAGGAAGACGATGCTGTCGTCCGCCGAGTACACGCCGGCCCGGACATCGGCGACCATCCCGGCAAATGCCTTCGACGTGTAGACCGGATCGAGCAGGACCGCCTCTGTGCGTGCCAGCAGACGGATCGCTTCGATGCCCTCCTCGGTCGGGATGCCGTACCCCTCCCCGACGTGGCCGTCGTCGGCCAGGTACATCTCCCGCGGCGGAGCGCTGACACCAAGCTCGTCGGCGGCCCAGCCGCCTACCTCGACGGCGCGGTCGATGCCGTCGGCGCTCTTGCCCTCGACGAGGACGCCGTTGAGCGCGAAGTCGAGCCCGTGGACTCGCGCGCCGAGGACGATTCCGCCTTGGGTGCCGCCGCTGCCGGCCGCGAAGTACATCGCCTTCGGCGCGATATCCTGTCGCCAGAGCTGCTCGGCCAACTCCAGCATGGCGGCGACGTAGCCGAGCGCGCCGATGCCGTTCGAACCGCCGACCGGGATCGGGTAGGGGACGCCGCCCTCGTCGGTCAGATCAGCCGCGACCTCGTCCACCTTCGCTTGGCGGTCGGCGCCTGTCCCGACGATGTGGACGGTTGCCCCGAGCAGCTTGTCGAGCAGCAGGTTGCCCTGCACGTCCGGCTCGGGGTCGGCCGCGTTCAGCACGAGATGGCAGCCGAGGCCGGCCAGCCGCGCGGCGGCCGCCGTCTGGCGGGCGTGGTTCGACTGCGCCGCTCCGACGGTGATCAGGTGCGTCGCCCCCTTGGCCAGCGCGTCGGCGACCAGGTACTCCAGCTTGCGTGTCTTGTTGCCGCCCATCGCCAGACCGGTCAGGTCGTCGCGCTTGAGGTAGATCTTCGGACCGCCCAGCTCGGCGGTGAGCCGCTCGGCGTGCTGCAGCGGCGTCGGCAGCGCCGCCAGCCGGAAGCGCGGATGCGCGGAGAGTCCCATGACGTCTACTCCTCCCTCGTCGGTCGAACCTCGTTCCCGCGCAGATCGTATCCGATTCCGGGACGGACCGGCGCTAACGCTCCTGTGAGAGCGAGCGAGGAACATGGGACATGCAGACGAAGAATTCGTGCCGCGTACCCACCGGATGCCGAAGCGGGTCGCCAGCGGCTGCTCCCGCACAGGTACCGATGGCGAAGTGGCGTGATTAGACCGTTGGCAGTTTCGCAGGCTCAATCGGTGTCGAGTGTCTGCTGATAGCGCCGAAAATCAACCTCGGCGCGATGCACACGCTGGTAGGCCGCCATGACGGAGATGTCGAGCATCTCCGCGATCTCTGGCCCCGAATATCCATGAACATGGCGTAGAAGTAGCGCTTCTCGTGCCTGCGGACTGAGACGACTGAGGGCCTCGATCATGACGTCGTCATCGATCCACCGAGCGATCGCGTCCCGTGCGTCGATCAGGTGACGCTCGCCCCGCGGTTGAGCCACCAGCCACTCCAGCGAGAGACCGTGCGGGCTGTCGGGACGGCTGTGACTGTACAGCGTCAGCCTGTTGAAAAAGGCAGGCGGTTGGCAGCACAAGACGACCGTCGGCGGATGC
>DAOKZM010000062.1:0-949 GCA_035325665.1 Thermomicrobiales bacterium
CCGGCAGCGGCCTGGGACGACCTGGTCCTGCCGGCCACCCAGAAGCAGGTGCTCGGCGACATCGCCATCCACGTCCGCCAGCGCGGCCGCGTCTACGGCGACTGGGGCTTCTCCAGCAAGGGCCGGCGCGGGCTAGGGATCAGCGTGCTCTTCTCCGGAGCGAGCGGGACCGGCAAGACGATGGCCGCCGAGGTGCTGGCCAACGCGCTCGGGCTCGACCTGTATCGGATCGACCTCAGTCAGGTGGTCAGCAAGTACATCGGCGAGACCGAGAAGAACCTCGGCCGGCTCTTCGACGCTGCCCAGGGTGGCGGCGTCATCCTGCTGTTCGACGAGGCCGACGCGTTGTTCGGCAAGCGCAGCGAGGTGCGCGACAGCCACGACCGCTACGCCAACATCGAGGTGAGCTACCTGCTCCAGCGCATGGAGTCCTACGACGGGCTGGCGATCCTGACGACGAACCTCAAGGGCGCGCTGGACCCGGCGTTCATGCGCCGCATCCGCTTCGTGGTCCAGTTCCCATTCCCGGATGCCGATGCGCGCGCCGCGATCTGGCGGCGCATCTTCCCGGCCGCGACGCCGACCCACGGACTGGATGTCACCCGGCTGGCCCGGCTGAACGTGGCTGGCGGGAACATCCGCAACATCGCGCTCAACGCCGCGTTCCTCGCCGCCGAGGACGGCGGGCTGGTGGGCATGCGTCACCTGCTCCAGGCCGCACGCGCCGAGGCCGCCAAGCTCGAGCGCCCACTGTCCGAGGCCGAGGTCCGTGGCTGGGCGGAGCGGGGCAACGACGTGCGAGGAGTGACGGCGTGAGTGCACCAACCATACGTCATGCGACAGCCTCTCCTGCCTCCTGTCATCCTGAGCGGAGCGAAGGATCCGTCTCTCCCCGTCTTGGTACGAACGAACGACGGGGAACGGATCCTTCGCATTCGCTCAGGATGAC
>DAOKZM010000062.1:959-2318 GCA_035325665.1 Thermomicrobiales bacterium
GGCCGGCATCGAGATCCGGATCGACGTGCTCTCGCTCCCTGCCGGTCTCGCCGCGGGCAGCGCGACGATCGCAGCGGCCTTCCAGCACGAACTGACGCGGCTGGTCGGAGGAGACGGTGATGTGCGGAAGCCGCCCCGGCCCGCCGCGAGCCTCGCGTGTGACTACGAGTTCTCCCCCGGCACGAGCGACCATGAGGTCGGGGTCAGGATCGCACGGGCAGTATTCGAAGGGTTGCAGCGATGAGGACATCCCAGCAGCAGGCTCGCGCCGCCGTCACTCGGCAATCGCCCGCCCGCGTACTGTCCCTCGCCAGGAGCAGCGTCGTCCCCGAGCGGCCGCGCGGCGCGACGTTCAGCAGCGACCGCGACGCTGGGGTGTTCGACGCCGGCGGTCCGGCGGCTGGCCCAGCGCCAGGACCAGCCCCGGCTCCCGCTCCGGCTCCGGCTGCTCCGCCATCATCACCGATATCGATCCCGGCCCCGGTCGTTACCCTTCCGACCCACATCCGCGCCCCGTCGTCGCCCACTGCCATGACCGACCGGATACCGCCGCGGGTCGACACGCCGGTTGCCGTTGGCATCACTGGCCTGACGCGAGGCATCACGCTCTCGATCGAAGGCTCCGGCGGGAACAACGGCAGCGCGACGATCGACGGCGGCGCGACGGCGTCGCTCGTGACCGGCGCCACCGTGCAGCTTCGCGGCGTGGACCAGACCGTTCCCGGCAACGCCGGTAACCTGCGCCTCGCGGCCCATCAGGGCACAACGTTGATGGCGCGGAGCAATCCGTTCTCCGTGTCGTCCATCCCGCAGAACTGGAGCGTCAGCTTCAACCGGCTGCGCACCGGCGCCGACCGGGGGATCGTGGTCAACGACTCCTGGGAGTCGGACAGCGGCGTGGTTGCCGACCTTGACGAGACCGAGATCTCCGAGGAGGTCGAGAACGATCCCGGGACCGGCATCTTCGCCAGCGTCACGCTCAGCACCTCGGGCTTCCTGCCCGGCCACTTATTCACGACCGACCAGCACGGGACGACGGCCGCGGCGCTGACCGGCCCCGGCTCGATATCCCTGCGGCAGACATCGCAGTTCAATGACAGGCGCTCGGGGTCAACCAACATCCCTGTACGGAACTCCGGCTATCGCATCTCGCATACCGCGTTCCGGCTGCCGATCGTCGGGACGCTGATGTTCCTCACGGCGAAGTTCGGCGCCGCTGTGACCGCGCACGGTGTCAGTTCCGGCGCTGGCGCTAGCACCGTGACCCCCCGGATTCAGAGAGTCTGAGATGGAGCAGGCGGGAGGCGTCGGGTGCCGAACGGGGAGCGACAGGAGACAGGCAGAGACAGGTTGTCCCAT
>DAOKZM010000062.1:2328-11430 GCA_035325665.1 Thermomicrobiales bacterium
CCGACTTGCCGGACAAGGGCGTGGTCGTCGATCGGCGGCGGATCACGATCATGACCGCCGCGACGACGGCCGCGCCGGACGAGGAGGTTCGCGTGGCCCACGTCTTCGAGTCGCTCGAGCCAGGCGAGGACGTCTACATCATGGGGCCGAAACCGGTCTACGGCGAGTACGTCGATGGCAAGCTGGCGACCGAGGTCCCGCAGCACCCGGAACGGCCGTGGACCCCGGCGTTCTACGCCGGGGCGACGCTGCCGAGCCCGGCCGTGGATTACAGCTACGAGATCACGAGCTACCGCTTCACCGAGTCCGGCGAGCACACCATTGTCTGGGACCTTGGCTCGCTGCGCTCGAACCGCCTCACGATCACCGTCGCGCCGCATGGAGAGGGGCAGGAGCAGCCATGAGCGCCAGCCCGGTATCGCCACCCGTCTTCAAGGGGGCCATCGTCGGGATTGACCCGTTCAACCCGCTGGCGAGCATCGTCGTCTTCCAGTACAACCCTGCCTCGCTCGATCGCTCGCTGCAGGCGCGGACGGCCGGCGGAGAGGGCGGCGTCGGACCGGTGCGCCTGGCCGGGCCGCCCGAGGAGTCGATCAAGCTTAGCGTCATCCTCGATGCCACCGACCAGCTCCAGCGCGGCGATCCGGTCGCCCGCGACATGGGCATCTACCCGGCCCTCTCGGCGCTGGAGATGTTGCTTTACCCCAAGTCGGCGCTGGTCATCGCCAATGAGGTGCTCGCCCGGGCCGGCGTCATCGAGGTCATCCCGATGGAGGCGCCATTGACCCTCCTGATCTGGGGGCCACGCCGAATCCTGCCGGTCCGCATCACCGACTTCTCGATCGCCGAGGAGGCGTTCGATACGCTGCTGAACCCCACCCGCGCCAGAGTTGACCTCGGCCTGCGGGTGCTGACCTACGACGACCTGGGGATGCTCAGCCACGGCGGCGCGCTGTTCATGGTCAACCAGGTCGCCAAGGAGGTCATGGCGACGATCGGCAGCGGCGGATCCCTCGCCGCCGAGATCTCGGCGGCGCTCTAGCGACCGCATCCCGAAGGGAGGCGCCCATGTCCTTCGACCCGACCAGCCGCTACGCCAACGTCGAGCGGGCCGAGCTGACCGTGACCGACGCCGATGGCCAGGAGCGCGTGATCGCCTACGTCCGGCGACGGGTGATCCCGTCCTACGACGACCAACCGACGCTGGCCGAGCATCGCGTCGTCGAGGGCGACCGGCTGGACAACATCACCGCCCGCTACGTCGGCGACCCGACGCAGTTCTGGCGGCTGTGCGACGCCAACGTCGTGCTGCGGCCGGCCGAGCTCGAGGCCGTCGGGCGTGTCATCCGCGTCGCGCTGGCGCGAGAGTGAGGGGCAACGCTGATGCTCGCCAGCCAGCTGGGGATCAGGCTCGTGCTCTGGATGGGCTCGACGGCGCCGCTGCCGGCCCCGTACGAGGTGCTGCAGGCGTTGCGGTCGGTCGAGGTGACCAATGACAGCGAGACCGGCGACGGGTTCCAGCTGACCTTCCAGGCGCAGAAGGACCGCACACTCGACTACGGGCTACTCAACAGTAGCGCGCTCAAGCCGGACACCCGCGTGGTGATCGCCGCGCTGATGGGCGTGCTGCCGGAGGTGCTGATCGACGGAGTTATCGAGCACCAGCAATTCCGGACCGACCCGTCGAGCGGCGCGACGATTACCGTCACCGGTAAGGACGTCACCTCCGTCCTCGACCGCGAGGAGAAGAACGAGCCGTATCCCAACCAGCCAGACTTCCTGATCGTCACTCGCATCCTGCTCGGCTACGCCCGCTACGGGCTCGTGCCGGACGTGCGGCCGACGACCGACGTGCCGATCATGATCGACCGCATCCCGCGCCAGCAGGAGACCGACCTGGCGTTCATCAACCGGCTGGCCGAGCGCAATGGCTACGTCTTCTACATCGAGCCGTTGACCCTCGGGGCCAACCGCGCCTACTTCGGTCCCGAGACGCGGCTCAGCCTGCCGCAGCCGGCCCTGACCCAGGGCATGGGGCCATCGACCAACGTCAACTCGCTAAGCTTCTCGCACGACGCGCTGGCGCCGGTCGGGACCGAGGGGCTGTTCGTCGATCCGTTCTTCAAGCTCAGCCTGCCGATCCCGGCGTTGCCGTCGCTGAAGATCCCGCCGCTGGCCGCCTCGCCGTCGCGTCCACTTCGCACCGTCAAGACGCGCGACACCGCCAACCAGAACCCGGCCCGGGCGGCCACGACGGCCGTGGCGGCAGCGACTAACGCGCCCGACGCGGTGACCGGCGAGGGCGAGCTCGACGCGGCGCGCTACGGCCGGGTCCTGCGGGCCAGGCGGCTCGTCGGGGTGCGCGGCGCGGGGCTCAGCTATGACGGCTTCTGGTACGTCCGCGGGGTGACGCATCAGATCTCCCGGGGGGCCTACACCCAGCGCTTTCGGATCAGTCGTGAAGGGACCGGCGCCTTGACGCCGGTGGTGGCGCCATGAGCGGGCGTTTCTTCGGCAAGTATCGCGGGATCGTCACCGACAACCTCGATCCGCTGATGATCGGGCGCGTCCGGGCGCGGGTGCCGGATGTGACCGGCAGCGACGAGAGCGGCTGGGCGATGCCCTGCGCGCCGTTCGGCGGCGACGGCATGGGCTTCTTCGCCGTGCCGGCCACCGGCGCCGGGGTCTGGGTCGAGTTCGAGCACGGCGACCCGGACTACCCGATCTGGTCCGGCTGCTGGTGGGGCGCGGCGACCGAGATCCCGCCGGCCGTGCTCGTGCCGCCGCCCGCGTCCGGCAAGGTGCTGATCAAGACGAAGGGCGGCCACTCGGTGCTGCTCGACGACACCCCCGGCGTCGGCGGCATCACGCTGGAGACGGCGACGGGGCAGAAGATCAAGCTCAGCGCGCTCGGCATCGAGATCGACAACGGCATGGGCGCGACGATCAAGCTGACCGGCCCGCAAGCGTCGATCAACAACGGCGCATTGGACGTGACATAATGCCAGGATTCCTACTGCATGCCAACGCGACGGTCCTCTGCGCCCACGGCGGGCAAGTCCAGGCGACGATGCCCAGTCCGCGGGTGCGGGTGGCCGGCCAGCCGATCGTGACGATGGCGTCCCCGCACATGGTCGCCGGCTGCCCGTTCAACGTCGGCGGCTCGCCGGCGCCGTGCGTCACGGCGCAGTGGGTAACCGGGGCGACGCGGGTGCGCTCGCTGGGCGTCCCGGTGCTGCTGCAGGACAGCCAGGCGGTCTGCGCGCCGAACGGCACGCCGGTGTCGATCGTCGTCACCCAGGTCAGGGTCAGGGGGGTGTAGCGCCATGGTCCAGATCGATTACCCCTACGGCTTTGATGGCGCCGGCCGGACGGCGACGACCGGCGACGACGAGCACATCCGCGACCTGATCGAGCAGGTGCTCTTCACCGCGCCGGGCGAGCGGGTGAACCGGCCCGACTTCGGCAGCGGCCTGCTCCGGCTCGTCTTCGAGCCGAACGGCGACGCGATGGCCGCCGCGACCCGGCTGAGCGTCGAGGGCGCGCTCCAGCGCTGGCTCGGCGACCTGATCCAGGTCGAGGCGGTCGTCGTCCGCAACGTCGACTCGACGCTGGAGGTATCGGTCCAGTACGTCGTCCGCCGCACCCAGGAGCGACGGGTCGAGCGCTTCCGCGGGACGGGGGCCGGCTGATGCGCTACTTCTGCTGCGACGAGCGCCGCCGTGAGGCCGTCCGCGCGACCGACGTCTACAACGGCATCGAGTTCCTGGAGGTCGTCGATACCGACGCCCCGGCGGACGCCGACCGGCAGCGCTTCCTGCGCGTCCACCTCCTCAAGCCGCCCGAGGCTCCGCTGGACGCGATCAGCAGGCTCGACGTGCACGTCGAGGGCGGCACGCGCGTCACCGGCATCCGGGTCGTCGATGCCGGCTTCGATGCCACCGAAGCAAACGTCCTGGTGGTCGAGGTGGACCGGCCCGGCGACTACTCGATCTACACGCTGCGGCTCGGCGAGGCCGGCGAGGCGGAGCTGCTGGGGCTCGACCCGCTGCTGGCTGCCGTCGAGTTCTCGTTCAAGGTCGAATGCCCGACCGACTTCGACTGTCTCGACGAGCGGGCCTGCCCGCCCGAGCTGCTCGACGAGCCGGCCATCGACTACCTGGCGCGCGACTACGCCAGCTTCCGGCAGCTGATGCTCGACCGTATGTCGGTCGTGCAGCCCGACTGGCGCGAGCGCAACCCGGCCGACCTGGGGATCGCGCTGGTCGAGGCGCTGGCCTACGCCGCCGACCACCTCAGCTACGAGCTGGACGCGGTGGCGAGGGAGGCAACGCTGGCGACCGCCCGCCGTCGCGCGTCCGCCCGCCGCCACGCCCGGCTGGTGGACTACGCGATGCACGACGGGTCGAACGCCCGTGCCTGGGTCCACCTCACGGTCGAGGATGGCGCGGTCGACGTCGTCGTGCCGGAGGGGACCGCGCTCCTCAGCCAGGTCCCGGGCGCGTCGACCATCGTCCCGCCCGGCTCGGACGCCGAGCGCCGCGCCATGCAGCTCCGGCCGATCGTCTTCGAGACGATGCACGAGGCGGTGCTGCACGACGACCTCAACCGGCTCGATCTCTACACCTGGGGCGACCGCGAGTGCTGCCTACCGGCCGGGGCGACGAGCGCAACCCTGCGCCGCTGGTATCCGCACCTGGAGGTCGGCATGGTGCTCGTCTTCGTCGAGCGACGCGGGCCGCGCACCGGTGCCGAGGCGGACGCCGACCCGGCGCATCGCCACGCTGTGCGGCTGACCGAGGCGCGCCAGACCACGGACCCGATCGGCAGCTGGTTCGACGACCCGTCGGATCCGGTCGTCCCGCTGGAGGTGACCGAGATCGCCTGGGCGGCCGAGGATGCGCTGCCCTTCCCGCTCTGCGTCTCGGCGACCACCCGCGACGGCGACTACCACGACGACGTGAGCGTCGCGCTGGGCAACATCGTCCTGGCCGACCACGGGCGGACGATCGCCGTCCTCGACGACGCGGCCCTGCCGGTCGAGGACGCGCCGTATGCGGTCCCCGAGCCGGACCCGCGCCTGGCGCTGGCCATGGCCGGCGCCGGCTCGCACTGCGACCCGGCCGAGCTGGCGTCCGCCTCGCCGCGCTTCACCCCGCTGCTGGACGAGACGCCGCTGACGATGGCCGGGACGACCGGGAGGATCCGGCCCGGCGGCGAGCGCCGCTGGGAGCGCTTCGACCCGGCCAAGCCAGCCGCCTCGGCCCTCCAGTGGGAGACGCGCCACGTCCTGCCCGAGGTCTACCTCGACGAGACGTCCCGGGGGCGACGCTGGTACCCGCGGCGCGACCTGCTGGCCAGCGACGCGTTCCAGCCGGAGTTCGTCGTCGAGATCGACCCGGACGGCCGCGCGCGCCTGCGCTTCGGCGACGACGAGTTCGGCATGCGGCCGGCGGCCGGCGCGCGGTTCAGCGCCATCTATCGCGTTGGCAACGGGCCGGAGGGTCACGTCGGGGCGGACGCGCTGCGCCACATCGTCCTGGCCGACCCGGCGATCGTGGGGGTGACGAACCCGATGCCGGCCCGCGGCGGCCTCGCGCCCGAGAGTATCGAGCACGTCCGCCGCAGCGCGCCAAGCGCCTTCTGGACCCAGCAGCGCGCCGTGACCCCAGCCGACTACGCCGAGGTCGCCGAGCGCCTGTGGCAGGGGCAACGGGCGATGGCGACCGAGCGCTGGACCGGCAGCTGGGACACGATCTTCCTGACCATCGACCGGGCTGGCGGGCTGGCGGTCGATCCGGCGTTCGAGATCGAGATCCGGCGGCATCTCGAGCGCTACCGGATGGCGGGCCACGACATCGAGGTGGACGGGCCGCGCTTCGTCTGGCTGGAGGTCGAGCTGCGCGTCTGCGTCCTGCCGGAGTACTACCGCGGCGACGTCCGGCGCGAGCTGCTGGAGGCGTTCTCGTCCGGCGTCCGCCCGGACGGCCGGCGTGGCTTCTTCCATCCGGACAACTTCACCTTCAACCAGCCGGTCTACCTCAGCCGGATCTACGCCGTCGCCCAGGAGGCGCCGGGGGTGCGCTTCGTCGAGGCGCTCACCTTCCAGCGTTTCGGTGACGCGCGCAGCTCGGCGCTCGACTCCGGCGAGCTGGCCATCGGGCGGCTGGAGATCGCGCGGCTGGACAACGACCCGAGCTTCCCCGAGCGCGGCGTGCTGCGCCTGACGATGGAGGGTGGACGGTGAGCGCGACGCGGACGTTCGACGACTGCGGCTGCTGCGCTGGGCTGGAGGACCGCACTCCCGCGCCGCTGTTCAACCGCCCCGGCCTGCGCCAGATCGCCTACCGGTCCGGGACGTATGGCCTGTTCAAGCAGAGCATGCTCGCCGGTCTCTCGCGCGCCGACCGCCCGGCGCTCGCCGGGCTTCGCACGCGCGACGACGGCGACCTGTCGATCGCGCTGCTCGACGCCTGGGCCGTCGCCGCCGACGTGCTTACCTTCTACATCGAACGCACGGCCCAGGAGCACTACCTGCCGACCGCAACCGAGCGCCGCTCGGTGGACGACCTGGTCCGGCTCATCGGCTACCGGCTGCTGCCCGGTGTCGCGGCGACGACCTGGCTGGCCTTCACTCTGGAGACCGCGCCGGATGCCGGGGCCGGCTTCCGGCCGGCCCCGACCCCCGGCGTCCCGGACCGGGCGCCGATTGCCGAACGGACACGCGTCCAGAGCATCCCCGGCCCCGGCGAGCTGCCGCAGACGTTCGAGACGATCGAGGCGATCGAGGCGCTGGCGGAGTGGAATGCCCTCCAGCCGCGCCTCACGGCCCCGCGCGTGCCGCGTGATGGGGACGTGGCCGCCTGGTTTGCCGGGGTCGGGCTGGACATCAACCCCGGCGACGTGCTGCTCTTCGTCGCCGCCGACTGGGATGCAGCGGACCCGAACGACCGCTGGGCGCAGCGGCGAGTCGTCGCCGTCCAGCCCGACCCGAGCACGCAGCGGACGCTGGTGCGCTGGGGCAGCCCGCTCGACGACCTGGCCGTCGCCGACCCACCAGTAGAGGTGAGCGTCTTCGCCCTGCGCCAGCGCGCGGCGATCTTCGGCTACAACGCCCCCGATCCGCAGCTCTTCACCGACGAGGTCCAAGGGCACCTCACGCTGGTCGACGGTGACTGGGATTTCGCCGCGATCAGCGGCAGCACGCTCTTCCTCGACGCGCTGTATCGCGGGATCGAGCCGGGTAGTTGGGTGGTTCTCCGCCGGTCCGGCACCTCGGATGTGCTCGCCGGGATCACCAACGTCGGCGAGGAGTCGAAGTCCGCCTATTCGCTGAGCGCCAAGGTGACGCGGCTCGTCGTAGATCGCGCCAACGCCGACCTGACGGTGTTCGGCGACCAGAACACCCGCGGGACGAGCGTCCGGCTCGACAGCGACCTGCTCGCACTCGCCGAAGCGCCGGTGCTGGACCCGGTCGCGGGAGCCGCGATCGACCTGGCCCACGACCTCGGCGCGATCGATGCGCCGCGCGCCATCGCCGTCCGCGGCCGGCGAGCTGCGGCGCACCGGGACGCCGGGCACGACCTGACCATCGTCGCCGACGACGGCGCGGTGCGGCTGCCGGCGGCCAGCGACGCGCTCGTCGTCCTGAGCCGCGAGACCGAGCCGGAGGGGCTGCCGGGCCAGCACCGCTGGCGGCTGCGGACGCCCGACGGATTCGAGGGGTTCGCCACCGACGTCCCGGAGGCGCTCGTCTTCCAGCCGGCCGCCGATGCCGAGGTGGTCGGCGAGGTCGCCGTCGCTGTCGCGGTCCAATCCTCCGATGGCCGCGCGACGCTGGCGCTGGACCAGCCGCTGGTTAACGTCTACGACCGGACGACCGCCGAGATCCTCGGCAACGTCGCCCGCGCGACGCATGGTGAGACGGTCGAGCGCGAGGTGCTGGGATCCGGCGACGGCTCGAAGCCGTACCAGGAGTTCACCCTCCGGAAGGACCCGTTGACGTTCACCCGCGGCACGACGCCGGGGACGGTGGAGTCGTCGCTCGAGGTCTGGGTCAACGGCGTGCGCTGGCACGAGGCGCCGTCGTTCTTCGGCCGTGGCCCGCGCGACCGGGTCTACGTTACCCGGACTACCGATGACGGCAAGACGGTCGTGCAGTTCGGCGACGGCGTGAGCGGCGCGCGCCTGCCGACCGGCCAGGACAACGTCGTCGCCACTTACCGTCACGGCGCCGGAAGCGACGGGGAGGTCGATGCCGGACAGCTCAGCCTGCTGATGACCCGACCGCTCGGCGTACGGGGCGTGACGAATCCCTTTGCGCCGGAGGGCGCGGCCGACCCGCAGGCGACCGACGACGCGCGCGAGAACGCGCCGCGCTCGGTCTTGACCCTCGGCCGAATCGTTTCGCTCCGCGACTACGAGGACTTCGCCCGGGGATTCGTCGGGATCGAGAAGACCCAGGCAGTCTGGACGTGGGACGGCGAGCGACGCGGCGTCCTGGTCACCGTCGCTGGCGTCGATGGCGAGGAGGTCCCCGACGGAGGGCTCGTCCACACGGACCTCGTCGCGGCGATGGCCGCGGCCGGTTCGCCGCGCGTCCCGTTCGTCGTCAAGACCTACCGGCCGGCCACGTTCCGGCTGCACGCGGCGCTGCGCCTCGACCCCGACCGCGACGCCGACGCCGTGCTGGCGGCGGTCCGGGCGGCGCTCGCCGAGCGGTTCGCATTCGCCAGCCGGGCGTTCGGCCAGATGGTGACGCTCAGCGAGGTCTACGCGGCGATCCAGACAGTCTCCGGCGTCGTCGCCGTCGATATCGACCATCTCTATCGCGGGCTTGACGCGCGCCTCGACCCCTTCCTGATCGCCGAAGCGCCGGTCGACGGCAATCCGCCGGAGGCGGCAGCCGCGGAACTGCTGACCATCGACCCGGCGTCGTTGGACGAGCTGGAGGTGCGGGAATGACGATCGGCAGGGATGCACTCTACGAGCTGCTGCCCGTTGTCTACCGGATCCGCGACGGCGAGCGCGGCGAGCCGCTGCGCCAGCTCCTCGAGGTGCTGGGCGACGAGGCGGCGGTCATTGCCGAGAACCTGGCCCAAC
>DAOKZM010000063.1:0-10969 GCA_035325665.1 Thermomicrobiales bacterium
CGGCGGCGTGTTCTCGCTGCCGAAGAGCGGGGCCAACGTGTAGTCCGCGTCGCCGCAAGCGGCGAGCAACCCC
The DNA here is from genome assembly GCA_035325665.1 of Thermomicrobiales bacterium. Classification (GTDB taxonomy): domain Bacteria; phylum Chloroflexota; class Chloroflexia; order Thermomicrobiales; family CFX8; genus JAMLIA01. The sequence goes on from DAOKZM010000063.1 coordinate 74, forward strand.
GCCATCGAAACCGCCAATACGCCCGATCCAGCAACGCGCAGGAGTCGCCTTATGACAAATCTGACGCACTGCGTCGTTTGGCGAGCTTATGGTATCGCACGCCTCGTTGGGGTTGCAGTGCCGGGCCAGACGCTGAGCGCGGCATAGATGGCGCCGAGAAAGCGGCTGGGGCGGGAGGCGAGAAGGCGCGTATCCGTATAACCGGCCCGGACGGCGACGGTCTGCCAGGTCGAGTAGGACACTGGGTACGGCACCCAGCGGTTGCCGCGGTCGGTGTCGTACTCAACGACAACCAGGCGGCCGGCCGGGCGCAGGAGGTCGCGCAACCGCGCCACGACCGCCCCGGCGTCGGGCTGGAAGTGCAGCGAGTTGGCCAGCACGATGCCGTCCAGCGGCGGGAGGTCGAGCGGCGCGGTGAAGTCGGCGACCTGGTAGTAGATCTCGGTCGCGGGGAAGCGCTCCCGCATCCGCCGCTGCTGCTCGCGCAGGCTGGCGCGATCGCGGTCGATCGAGTAGATGATCCCGGCCGGGCCGAGCAACTCGGCGAGCGCTAGGGTGAACGCGCCGGTCCCGGAACCCAGGTCGGCCCAGGCGCCGCCAGGCTCGACTCCCGCCCGGATCAGCGCGACATGGTCGGCATGATCCATCGGTCGCTCCTCTCTGGCTACAATGATCCCGCATGGTGAAGGGACAGCGACGATGAGCGACGGCATTCTCGCCCATGAGTGGGACTACGACCGGCTCAAGGGGCTGGCCGTATACAGCGCCGACGACCACAAGGTCGGGACGATCGACCAGATCCTGCGGCTGGCCCGGACGCCCTCGGAGCACTACCTCCTGGTCCGCCGCGGGATGCTCGGCGGCGTCCTCGGGCAGGCCAACCTTTACTTGCCGGAATCGGCGGTCCGGCTGATCGGAGACGACCGCGTCGTCCTGCGGCTGAGCGCCGAGGAGCTGGAGCACCCTGACTGGGCGCGCGAGCCGTGAGCCGCGGCGCCAGCGGCGGGCGACGACCGATCGCTGAGCGCGTCGTCACGCTCGGCGGCGGGACCGGCTCGTTCACGATGCTCTCGGAGCTGAAGCACGTCACCACCCGGCTGCGCTCGATCGTGACGATGACCGACTCGGGCGGCTCGTCGCGGCGGCTGATGGACGAGTTCGGCCGACCGTTGCCGCTGGGCGACCTGCGCCAGGCGCTGGTGGCGCTCTCGCGCAGCAGCCGACTGTGGGGAGACCTGTTCTCCTACCGCTTCCCCGAGCCAGGGGCGGGCGCCGAGAGCGTCGTCGGCGGCCACTCGCTCGGCAACCTGATCCTCCACGCGCTCGAGGACCTCAACCACGGCGACCTGCTGGGGGCGATCGAGGACGCCGAGGAGCTGCTCAATACCGCCGGCCACGTCATCCCGGTGACGCTCGACCGCGGGACGCTCTGCGCCGAGCTGGACGACGGCACGATCGTCCGCGGCGAGAGCGCAATCGACCGCGCCCACTTGCGCGCCGTCCGGCCGATCCGGCGCGTCTTCGTCGATCCGCCGATTCAGGCGACGCCGCGGGCGGTCAAGGCGCTGGAGCGCGCCGACACGATCCTGATCGGCCCGGGCGACCTGTTCACCAGCGTCGTCCCCTGCCTGCTGGCCGAGGGCATTCCCGAAGCGGTTCAGTCATCCGACGCCGAGGTGATCTACGTCTGCAACGTGATGACGAAGTACGGAGAGACGGACGGCTTCAAGGCCTCCGACTTCGTCCGCCAGATCCACCACTATCTCGGGCGGAGGGTAGATGCCGTGGTCGTCAACACCTTCCGGCCGGGCGACTACCCGGAACCGCTGCTGGCGCGCTACCGCGAGGCCGGCTCCCAGCCGGTCGAGGCGGACCTCGACACGCTGCACGCCCTCGTCCCCCACGTCATCGCCGGCCCCTTCGCCTCCTCCGAACGCCTCATCCGCCACGACGCCGAGCGGGTGATGCTGGCGGTGTGGGGGGGGATGAGGGATGAGGGATGAGGCAAAAGGGATGAGGGGGACGTAGCGGCGAGTCTCCTGCCCGCCACGACCCGACCGCTCCGCAGAGCAGCAACCACGACCCCCCACCCCCATCCCCCATCCCTTTTGCCTCATCCCTTGTCGCCCCAATCCCGACTTGACAACTCGGGATTGAGCCGCAATCATCTATCCCGCTGCGATATATGGCGCGTCGAGTGGGACGAGGAGAACTGGGGTGCTACCAACGTTCGTCATCGGGCTTCGGGAGGGCGTCGAGGCGGCGCTCATCGTCGGGATCATCGCCGCCTATGTCAAGCAGCGTGGTCAGTCGGACGCCCTGCGCTGGGTCTGGGCGGGGATCGCCCTGGCGGCGGCGCTCTGCCTCGGCATTGGCATCGCGCTCCGCGCACTCGAACAATCCCTCCCCCAGCGCGAGCAGGAGGGGCTGGAGACGATCATCTCGATCGTCGCGATCGCCTTCATCAGCTACATGATCGTCTGGATGCGGCGCAACGCGCGGGGGATCAAACGCGCGCTGGAGGGCGAGGCGTCGGCAGCGCTGGCGCGCAACTCGATGCTGGCACTGGTGGCCATGTCGTTCCTGGCCGTGCTGCGCGAGGGGTTCGAGACGTCGGTCTTCGTCCTGGCCGTCTTCCAGAACGCGACCGACCCGGCCGCGGCCGGCGCCGGGGTCGTCCTCGGGCTGGCAACGGCGGCGGCGCTGGGCTATGCGCTCTATCGCGGCGGGGTGCGGATCAACCTCAGCCGCTTCTTCCGGGTGACGGGTGTCGTCCTCGGCCTCGTCGCGGCCGGGCTGGCCGCCTCGGCGCTGCATACCGCCCACGAGGCCGGCTGGTTCAACGCCCTCCAGGCCCAGGCGCTCGACCTGACCTGGCTCGTCGAGCCGGGCAGCGTCCGTGCGGCGCTGCTGACCGGCATGCTCGGGCTGCAGCCGACGCCGACCATCGGCGAGGCCGCGATCTGGCTGCTGTTCGTCGTCGTGCTGACGGCCTTCGTGCTGTGGCCGGCCCGGCCCATGGCACGTCCGGCTGGCGCCGGGTTTCGTGACCTGATGCGGCGGCTGGCCGGCGCGACCGGGCTGCTGGCGCTGGCCCTGCTGCTGATCGCCTGCGGCGGGTCGAGCGCCGGTGACGACGGCAGCGAGCCGGACGTCCAGACGGTGGCGATCGCGCTGACCGACGCAGGTTGCGACCCGTTCGAACTGGAGATCGCGGCCGGCCCAACGAAGTTCCAGGTGACCAACAAGGACGCCGGGGCGGTCACCGAGGCCGAGGTGATGGACGGCTCGCGCATCCTCGGCGAGGTCGAGAACCTCACCCCGGGGCTGAGCGGCTCGTTCACGCTCGACCTCGCCCCCGGCAGCTATACCCTCTACTGCCCGCACGGCGAAGAGCACGAGCGCGGGACGCTGACTGTCTCCGGCGCGGCCGCCTCGCCGGAGACGCGCTCGATCCGGCGCGATGCGGCGGCGACATCGTCGTCCAGGCCTGCGCCGACGACGCCCAGGTGACGTTCCATACCGTCCGTAATCCGGATGCCGATCGAGGTCTGGGCCCGCTCCAGCCTGGCTGACCAGGAGCGGACGTTCGGGCGGCAGAAGGTCGATGGCCAACCGCTCGGCGAGCGGGCCGAGCACGAGCCGGTGGACCTCGCGGCGCGCGGGCCAGACGGTGGCCCGCTGATCGACCTGCGCTCGCACATCCGCCTGGCCAGCCCGGACGAGAACGGCGGCATCCGCATCCTATGGCGCGGCTATTCGTTCACCGACGGGATGGAGACGGGATGGACACCCGCTCCGGCCAGCTCGACGCCGGGCTGTTCTTCATCTGCTTCCAGCGCAATCCCCGCCGCCAGTTCATGCCGCTCCAGCAGCGCCTGGCGACCGACCTGCTGAACGAGTACATCAAGCACACCGGCAGCGGCGTCTACGCCATCCTCCCCAGCGCCCAGCCCGGCGGCTACCTCGGCGAGGGACTGCTGGAGTAGCGGCCAGCCGGGCGATGGTCCGTCCGATATACTTCGCGCCAGGGGGCAGCATCACCAGCGCGGTCGCCGTCTCGCGGGACGGGCGGTCGCGATCCAGGATCACGAAGACGGGTGCGGGCGGTGGTCGCGGCCCATCACGTTCGAGCTCGACATCTCAACCGGCTGAAGTGGATCGGCGCGATCATCCCGGCCGTAGCCATCTACCTCGCCGAGACGATCCGGCACGACTGGATCGAGCCATATCTCCCGGCCAACGTGGTCGGGAACCTCGTCGTCGGCGCGATCGCCTTCTCCTGCTCGTTCGCCTTCAGCGCGTTCATCTTCCAGATTATCGACCGGATGCAGGCCGAGCTGCTGCGCCGCAATGCCGAACTGGCCGCGGTCAACGAGTACGCCACCGAAGCGGTCTCGATGCACGATGTCCCTTCGATCGTCCGGCGGACGCGCGCGCTGCTTGCTGCCCTTTTTCCCTCAGCAGTCGTGACCATCTCGCTTCTCGGACCACACGTGGCCGCCGACGAGCGGGACGCGCCAGACCGGAACCAGCCTGCCTCACCCGAGGCGTCGCCTCGCCCGGAAACGAGCGGCCATCGCTTCGAGGCATCGCTCCAGTCCCATCGCGGCTTTATCGGCTCGATCACGATTGTCCAACCCGACCGCGGTCTGGACACCGCCGAGCAGCGTCTGCTGTGCCTCGTCGCCGACACCTCGACGATGGCGATCGAGAATGCGCTGCTGCTCGGGGAACTCCGCTCGATCGCCATCGCCGACGAGCGGCACTGGCTGGCGCGCGAGATGCACGACGGGCTCGGGCAGCTCCTCGCCTCGATGCTGGTCCAGATCGACATCATCGAAGCGTTGACGCGAGACCAGCAGCACTCCCGCACGCTCGACGCGCTTGGCGCGTTGCGCGACACCGCGGAACGCGCGAACGCCGAGATTCGCGCCGAGATTGCGTCGTTGCGGCTATTGGCCGACCTGGACCGCGACTTCTTCGAGCGTCTGGATACGTTCGTCGGAGACTTCGAGGACCAGACGGGCATCGCCACCGACCTCGTCGTCGATCGCGCGCCCGGCGCTTCGCTCAGCCCCGAGGTCGGCCTCCAGCTCATCCGTATCATTCAGGAGAGCCTCGCGAACATCCGCAAGCACTCCGGAGCGACGCTCGTCATCGTCCGGCTCGCGGTTGGCGAGGAGGCGGTCTCGCTCGAGATCCACGACAACGGCCGGGGATTCGATGCGCTCGCGCCAGCAAACGGCGCGACCACACCGCGCTTCGGGCTCATGACCATGCGGGAGCGAGCCGAGAGCCTCGACGGCGAGCTACAGATCGAAAGCGCGCGAGATGCCGGGACGCGCCTCCGGGCGCGCATCCCGCGACAGCGAAATGGAGCACTGGCTTATGTCACCGCTGCGGGTCATGATCGTGGACGATCACGCGCTGTTTCGTGAAAGCCTCGGAAACCTGCTGACCTATCGTGGCACGTACGATGTCGTGGGTGACGCCGGCACCGGCGAAGAGGCGCTCAGAATGGCCATCGAGCTCGAGCCCGACGTCGTGCTGATGGACATCAACATGCCGGGCATGGACGGGATCGAGGCAACCCGGCAACTGAAGACGCGGTTGCCCGACGTGCGAATCGTGATGCTGACGGTCTTCGATGACCAGGAACGGCTGTTCGAAGCCATCCGCGCCGGAGCGCAGGGCTACCTGCTGAAGAGCATCCGTTCGCAAGAGCTGGTCGACCAATTGGACGGGTTGTCGCGCGGCGAAGCAGCCATCAGCCGCCGCATGGCAGCACGGATTCTCGACGAGTTCAGATCGCTCGATCAGCACGCAGCCATCATCGAGCCGGACGGTGGTCTGTCGAGCCGGGAGGTCCAGGTCCTCGAGCTCGTCGTCGAACGGCTGTCGAACAAGGAGATCGCCGAACGGCTATCGATCAGCGAGAACACCGTCAAGAACCACCTGAAGAACATCCTGGCAAAGCTGCAATTGAGCAACCGGCGCCAGGCCGCCGCCTACGCGGTCGCGCGCGGCTGGATTCACCCCCGACAGAAGGCCTGACCACCCCTCGCCGTCCGGCGGCTGCCGCATCACTCGGAAATGACACCGTCTGCCCTCGACGGGCTATGGGAGCCGGGGGCGCTGGTCTGTACCGTTCCACTGAGTATTTGAGGGACGTGGCCGATCTGGAGTGACGAATGCTGAGACGTGCTCGAATCTGGGTGATGCTGCCGCTCGCCATCGTCGTGCTGGCGATTCTGGTGACTGCCTGCGGCGAGGAGGATGGCGCCGTAGCCACCACGCCGGCCGGGGCCGCGGCCACACCAGCGGCGGCGACGGCGACGACAGCAACGGCCACGTCGGAGGGCATAACGGTCAGCGGCGCATGGGCGCGGGGGGCCGTTGTGGCGACGGCCGCCGGCACCCCTGGCGCTGACACCAGCGCCACACCATACCCCAACATGGGCAACTGCATGCAGCAAGGCACGGGCACGCCGGGGATGGGCCAGGGCATGGGTGCGAGCAGTGCGGGCGGCACGAACAGCGCGGTCTTCATGGTCATCGAGAACAACAGCGACACCGAGCAGCGGCTGATATCCGCGGCCTCGGACGTCGCAACCGTCGTCGAGATCCACGAGACGACGATGGTCGACGGCACGATGCGCATGCGACCGGTCGAGGGCGGCATTGTCGTGCCGGCGCAGGGGGCGGTCGAGCTGAAGCCGCGCGGGCTGCACGTCATGCTGATCGGCCTCAATCAGGAGTTGAACGAAGGCGACACCATCGCGCTCACCCTGACCTTCGAGTCGGGACTTACGGTGAACCTGGATGCGGTCGAGGTGCGCCAGCCATGAGCGCGACGGCCGCGTGCCGTCCGGCATCGGCCACCGCGCGCCGCGCACCGGCCGGCGGTTTCATCCTGCTGCTGATCATCGTCCTCACGGGGTGCGGCGGCCGCGATGACGCGAGCGGGTCCGGCAACGTGACCGCCCGCATCATGCTTCATCCCGCGCCCGCCGTCGTCGGCCCCGCGCGGGTCGAGATGCGGTTGACTGACAGGTCGAACGCGCCAGTGACCGGCGCGACGGTCCAGGTCGAGGGCACGATGAGCCACGCTGGCATGGCCCCAGTCATCCGCGATGCCGTCGAGACGGCGGACGGCCAGTACACAGTGGACGACTTCGCGTTCACCATGGCCGGCGACTGGGTCCTGATCGTTAGCGGCACGACGGGCGCAGGCGCCCCCATCAAGGCGCGGGTCGACATCGGCGCGGTCGGGATCGACGCAGAGTCGCTCGACGCGCCGCTGATTCCATCGGAGCGCTGCTATTCGACTCCGACGCCAGAGGCCGGAGACTGACGAAGGAGACCGCGAACAATGAGCGACCAGGCCGGCGATCTGGCCGTGGACGGGACCGTAGAGACGAGCAACCAGCCGGGGCGGCTCGTGCGATGGGGACTGCTGGTCCTGACCGGCGGGCTCATCGTCGCGCTTACGGCGTTCGGTACCTGGTCGTTCCTCAGCCGGGACTCAGCGCCGCTGCCGGGGATCGGGACCAAACAGGTGGTCGATCCGCCCAGGGAGATGCCCGACTTCACCCTCACCAGCGACTCGGGCCAGCCGCTGCAGCTGAGTGACCTGCGCGGCAAGCCGGTGCTCCTGTTCTTCGGCTTCACCCATTGCCCTGATATCTGCCCGACAACGCTCGGGGAGTTCCGCCAGGTGAAGGCGAAGCTGGGGGAGCAGGGCAACCAGGCCGCGTTCGTCTTCATCAGCGTCGACGGGTCGCGCGACACGCCGGAGTCGCTGGCGGCCTATGTCCACGCGTTCGATCCCGCGTTCGTCGGACTGACCGGGGATGAGGAGGCCGTCCGGACGATCGGGAAGGACTACTACCTCTACTTCGAACGGGTCACGCTCGGGACAGCGACCGCGGCCGGCGAGAACTACACGGTCGACCACACGACCTACTCGTACCTGCTCGACGCCGAGGGCCGCCTGCGCGTCATCTACCCCTTCCAATCGCCAACCCAAATGATCGCCGACGACATCGAGTCGCTGCTGTAGACGCCACCCCGCATCCCTCACCCACGTCGCGACCCATGTACAGTACCGCGTCGGGAGGGGGACACGTGGGAGAGTCGGACGCGGGTGAGGTCGGGGCGCTACAGGTCGCCTGGCTGCTGTCGCTGGGGCTGATCTGGGGGTCGTCGTACCTGTTCATCAAGCTGCTGGTGGACGCCGCCAGCCCGTCGGTGATGATCGCGGTGCGGCTGACGTTGGGACTACTGACGCTCGGCGCGGTGATGCTGGCGCGCGGCGAGCGGCTGCCGCGGTGGGGGCGGCCGTGGAGGCTGCTGCTGGTGATGTCGATCGCCGGCAACGTCGTGCCGTTCACGCTGATCACCTGGGCCGAGCAGCACGTCACCTCGGCGCTAGCCGCCGTGCTGAGCGCGACGACGCCGCTGTTCACCCTGCTCGTCTCGGCGCTGGTGTTTCGGCACGACCGGCTCAGCGGCGCGCGGCTGGCCGGGCTGGCGGTCGGGTTCGCCGGGGTCGTGCTGCTGACCGGCCGGTCGGTGCTCGACGTCGGCAGCAGCGATGCGGCCGGAACGCTGGCGCTGCTAGCGTCGAGCGTCTGCTACGGCTTCTCGTTCGCCTTCGCCCGCCAGTACATCCGCGGCAACCCGGTCTCGAACGTCACCGCGCAACTGGCGATGTCGCTGGCGATCATGGCGCCGTTCGCGCTGCTTGGCGGCTGGGTCGAGCCGGATGAGCTGAACGCGACCAACGTGACCGGATGGGTCATCCTCGGCGCGCTGGGGACCGGCGTCGCCTACCTGTTCTACTACGCGCTGATCCGCGCGATCGGCGCAACGCCGGCCTCGCTGGTGACCTACATCATCCCGCCGGTCGGGCTCCTCCTCGGCTGGCTGGCGCTGGAGGAGGATCTGGGCATCAACGGGGTCGCCGGGATGCTGCTGATCGTCGCGGGCGTGGCGGTCGCCTACGGCTGGCATCGGCGTCTGCTCCCGCGAGCGACCTGAGCGCGGGCGCCTACACCCGTCCCTCGCTCCTCGCCCCTCGTCCCTTCTCCTCGTCCTCACCGTTCTCACGCGTCGGCTCGAGCGTCAGGTCCTCGAGCTCCTCGCGCTCGGCGAGGTCGGCGTCACGGCTGGAGGGACGCACCGGCTTCTTCGTCGCCAACTCCTCCGCGGTAGGGTGTTCGGGCATCGGGGCGGACTGGCCGTACGAGCGCGCCGGTCCCTTCGGCGCCTTGCCCTGCTCGTCCTCCTCGCGGCGCGGCTTGGCGGGGTGTCCCTTGCGTCGTGGGTTCGGAATGCGGGGCATCGTCGCCTCCTTCGTGCATGCGCCCTGTCTGGCCGGACGCCCGTCGCGAACAATCTAGCAGAACAGAGCGCACTCAGCGATGTGGCACGGCCTATGCATAGGGAATGGGGCAAGCCGGCATATTAGCCGGCCGGACTGGACGGACGACGATGCGGACGGAGAGAGACGACGAGATGGAACGTGTCCTCGTCGTCGACGATGACGCCGTCATCCGGGATCTGCTCGCGGCGATCCTTGAAGACGAGACCGACTACGAGGTCCTGATGGCCGCCAACGGCCGCGAGGCGCTCGACCGGCTGGCGGAATCACGGGTCGACGCGATCGTCTGCGACGTGAATATGCCGGTGATGAACGGGATCGAGCTCGTCCGCGCGGTGCGGTCCGACCCGAAGCTGCGCCAGGTACCGGTCATCATGATCTCGGCAGTCGCAACACCGGCGACGCTGGACCCGCGGCTCGACATCGACGTGATGATCGAGAAACCGTTCGACATCTCGACCCTGACCGCCTGCCTGGCGTTCGTGTTCAACGGGGTGCGCTCCTCGCGCCAGCAGGTCTGGATCATCCGCCGCCGAGCGGCAGTCGGTGGTGAGTCGCCGCGCCACCCACTGGCGCACAACGCCTGAGCACCGCTCCCGGCGCTCGCGCGGTACGATTCTCCGGCCTCGGCTGGACGCCGCGGGCGGGACGACCGGCGAGGAGCGGCGCGAGATGACCGGACGGATCGTGGCACTGGCGGGCGGAGTCGGCGGGGCGAAGCTGGCCCAGGGGCTGCAGATGACACTCGACGACCCGGCCGCGCTGTCGGTCGTCGTCAACACGGCCGACGACTTCGAGCTCTACGGGCTGCACATCTCCCCCGACCTCGACACGGTCATGTACACGCTGGCCGGCCTGGCCAACCCGACCACCGGCTGGGGCGTCCGCGACGACACCTTTATGGCGCTGGCGATGATCGAGCGGTATGGCGAGGATCCCTGGTTTCAGCTCGGTGACCACGACTTCGCGACCCACATCCTCCGCACCCAGGCGTTGCGCTCCGGGGCGACGCTGACCGAGGCGACCGGCAGGCTGGCCCGCGCGCTCGGCATCGTCCCCGCTCTGCTGCCGATGACGGACGATCGGGTCGCGACGCTGGTCGAGACGCCTGCCGGCCGGCTGGACTTTCAGGACTACTTTGTCGCCCGCCGCCACGCCGACGCCGTCAGCGGCGTCGTGCTGGACGGCATCGAGACGGCCCGGCCGAGCGAGGCGGCGCTGGCGGCGATCGCCGAGATGAGCGCGGTGGTGATCTGCCCGTCGAACCCGATCGTCTCGATCGGCCCGATCCTGGCCGTGCCGGGGCTGCGCGCGGCGATCGCGGCGGCGCCGGGGCCGGTCGTGGTCGTCTCGCCGATCGTCGGCGGGGAGGCGATCAAGGGTCCGGCGGCGCTGATGATGGAGGGGCTGGGCCACGAGGTCTCGGCGCTGGGCGTCGCCTGGATGTACGCCGGGCTGGCCGACGGGATCGTCATCGTCGCGTCCGGTATCGTGCTGATGCTGGTGCT
>DAOKZM010000063.1:10979-11385 GCA_035325665.1 Thermomicrobiales bacterium
TCGAGACAACCGGTATGCGCGCGCTGGTGACTGACGCGATCATGCGCGACGACGCCGGCCGCGAGCGGCTGGCCCGCGAAGTGCTCGACTTCGCCGCCGCTCTCGCCGCCGCGCCGTCCAGCGCGCGATGAAGACCTGCGTCATCGACCGGCCGAACGCGCCCGCGCAGGCGGCGACGCGGCTGCGCATCGTCGCGCTGCTGCCGTTCCGCGGCCTGGCCAACGCCAAAAGTCGGCTGGCCGGGACGCTGTCCGAGGACGAGCGCCGGACGCTAGCGCTGGCGCTGCTGAACCACGCCGTCGCCGCCGTCGCCGTGGCGGGGGTCGAGCGGGTCGCCGTCGTGACGCGCGATCCGGCGCTGGCCAGCGCCGGGCTCGACCCGCGCGCCGAGGTGCTGCTGCAGGAC
>DAOKZM010000064.1:0-6357 GCA_035325665.1 Thermomicrobiales bacterium
CGGCAGCCCGAATGCTGCTGCCGTCGCGAGGGTAATGGGCCGGGTTGGGTGCGTTACTGGTAGATGACGACGAGGGCCGGTGGGTCGAGAGCGACGATCTGCTCGGGGGTGAGTAGCGGGTCGTCCTGGCGATAGAAGAGTTTGATGCCGCCGTACTCGATCAGCTCGTCGGTGACGAAGTGCTGGTAGTTGCCCAGCTTCGCTTCCTGGCCGCCGAACCCGTCCATGTCGAGGACGATGTCCACGCCGGGTAGCGGCGTGATCGCATCCTTGTGGTAGATCATCTCCGACTCGAACTGGTGCAGGATCAGGATCTTTGACGGGATCTGCTTCTCGGCGGTGATCTGCGCGAGCATCTCGACCGCCTTCTGGATCTCGCGCCCGTCTGCCTCGCCGATGAACTCGCCGGGCGCGCGGTCGTTCGGCACGATCTCGTTGGCCTTGGTCGAGAACTCGGGGTCGAGCGCGACGTGGACGTTCGGCAGCTCCAGCCAGTGGCGGACGACCTCGATCTGGTTAGGGATCGTGTCGTGGCCGATCTGCAGGTCGAGGATGACGATCATGTCGTGCGCCGTCGCGTAGTCCACGTACTCCTGGATCAGCTCGTCGCCGGAGTAGACGACGTAGGTGCCGTCGTCGCCCGGCCACGGCTGGGCGACCGTCGCGATCAGCTCGAAGGCCAGGACGGTCGGGTGAGTCGGGTCGGCCGCCTCGTAGGCGGCGGCCTGCTCGGCGAGCCTGGCGTGCAGGTCGGGGATCGAGTACTCGCCGAGGATGCCCATCTGCTCGGAGTTCGGGTGGCCGTAGAACGAGATGATGCGATGCGACGGCAGCAATCCCTGACTGTCGGACGCCGGGATCGTTGCGGTCGCGGCCGGTGGCGGAGTGGTCGCGGTTGCCTCAGTCGTCGGCGAGGGTGTCGACAACGGTTCGACGGCCGTGGTCGCGGTCGGTGGTTGAGGAGCAGTCGTGGCGACCGGCGCGCCACCGCTTGCCGGCGCGGTCGGCTCGCTGGCCGGAGTTGTCGCTGACGCGTCGCTACCCACCGGCTCGGTCGTGCCGGCCGGGTCGGGGCCCCTGCAGGCCGCCAGGACAGCGATCAGGATCAGTAGGATCAGCAGACGGAGAAGTCGGGCGCACGTACGTCCAGTCATGGTCGGCAATGCTACATGATCGTGTCCAGCGGCGCTGGTTGCTAGATTGCGCCACGATCTCCGGACGCCGACGCAGACCCGAAGGTGGTGACGCGATGCCCGAACGCGAAGCGACCCGTGTTATCCATGCCGGCACGGATGCCGACGCCGCCGGCTTGGCGACGAAGTTCATCGCCGGCCACAACGACGCCTCCCGCGGGGTGGTTGTTGGTCCGGCGGCGCTGGTCGAGCCGGTGCGCGACGTCGTCGTCCGGGTCGGCGGGGCCGGCGCCCCGACCCACGACGTTGCTCACCGCGTGCTGCGCGATGGGTTTGGCAGCATGCTCGCGGTCGACCTCGGCACTGCCGCGGCGGCGCGGGCCGCCGTGGACCGATTGCGGCTGGTCCAGTTCGTCGAGACGCTGGGCGGCGTCATGACGACGGTCGTCCACCACCCATCGACCTCGTATCGCGACCTGACCGACGAGCAGCTCGCCGCGATCGGCATCAGCTCCGGGCTGCTGCGCTTCTCGATCGGGATTGAGGCTGCCGAGGACGTCATCGCCGATATCGTCGGGGCGCTTGGCCCGGGTGGTCAGTAAGCGTTGCTGTCGGCGCGGAAGATGTGGAAGATCGTCTTGACCATGATCTTCAGGTCGAACAGGATCGACCAATTCTCGACATAATAAAGGTCGTACCGCGTGCGCTCCTCGATCGAGGTGTCGCCGCGCAGCCCGTTGACCTGCGCCCAGCCGGTGACGCCGGACTTCTCGTGGTGGCGGGCCATATAGGCCGGGATCATCTGCGAGAACTGCTCGACGAAGTAGGGGCGCTCCGGCCGCGGGCCGACGACGCTCATCTCGCCGAGCAGGACGTTGATGAACTGCGGCAGCTCGTCGAGGGAGTAGCGTCGCAGCACCCGGCCGAAGCGGGTCGGGCGCGGGTCATCGCGCACCGCCCAGACCGGGCCCGATTCCTTCTCGGCATCCACCGGCATCGAGCGGAACTTCAGGAGCTGGAAGGCGCGCCCGTCCTGGCCGACGCGCTCCTGGGCGAAGAAGACCGGCCCGGGGGAGGTGAGCTTGACGACGAGCGCGATCAGCAGCATCAGCGGCGCGAACAGCACCAGGACGGTCGCGCTGACGACGACGTCCATCGCCCGCTTAATCGCGCGGTCGAACCGGCGCAGCCCGATGCGCCGCACGCTGACGGTCGGCAGGCCGTTCAGGTCGCCGATGCTGAGCGAGTCGCTGGTCAGCAGGCGGAACGACTCGGGATAGACCCGCACCGACACCGGCAGGTCGGTGACGGCGTAGACCATCTCGAGGATCTCCTCGTGAGGGACGCCCGCTAGGGCGATGATGATCTCGTCGGCGGTCTGCTCCTCGGCGATTCGGGCCAGGTCGCCGGTCAGCCCGAGGATCGGCGCGCCGTCGACCTCGGCGTCCAGTTCGTCGCCCGGCGGAGCGTGGCGGACGAAGCCGAGGATCTGGTAGCCCAACTGTGGCGAGCGCCGGACCTTGTCGAGCACCAGGCGGCCGGTCTGGCCGGCGCCGACGATGAGGAGCCGATCCGAGGCCACGCCGCGCGCCCGCAGCGTGCCGACGACGCTGGTATGGACGAAGCGGCCGGCAGTGACGGCGACGATGGCGAAGCCCCAGCCGTAGACGACCATCTGCCGCGAGTAGACGAAGTCTCGGCCGATGGCGAGCGACGTGGCGGCGATGGCCAGTAGCAGGCCGAGCGACACCTGGCTGACGATCCGGTAGGCTTGATCCATCCGCGACGCCGCACGCTGCCGGCGGTAGTGGCCACTAACGGCGAAGACGGCGAGGATGACGCCGGTCGCGATCGCGATGAGCAGCGCCGATGTCTCGCGCGGCGGCTGGCTTGTCGCGCTGACGTGGCCGGTGATGTCACGAAGCTGGTAGGCGCCGAGGAAGGCGAGGACAAGCGCGAGCGCGTCGGTGAGGAAGAGCGAGAGGCCGGTGATGACGGCGAAGACGTCGTGGCGGGCGGCGTCCCGGCGTCGGGAAACCCTGGCCGCGCTGGCTAGCACACCCGCGGGGCGCGGCGCGGCGGGCGCCGTGGGCGCGCCGGGTTTCGCCATGCCTGTCCTGCTCCGTCTCTCGTCGAGCGCCGCGCGCCGGCCGGTACGAAGTGCCATCGTGGCTCGCTCAGGCGACGCGCTTGGCGTGCGCGGGGCGCAGGGCGTTCGACACCATGGCGACCCCGCCGCGGGCGACGATGCCCGCCAGCACGAGCCAGTTTAGCAGCCGCCCGCTGCGCGGGGCGTAGTGCTTGCGGTGAAACAGCCACATCGATCGGTAGAATTCGTAGAGCATGCGATACGACTGCCGGCGCGAGGTTGCGCCCTTCAGGTGCAGCGCCGTCGCCACCGGATAGTAGAACACCCGCCAGCCGCGTGCCTTCATCCGAAACGCCCAGTCGAGGTCTTCGCCGTACATAAAGAACGCGTCGTCGAGGAGACCGGTTTGGTCGATCGCGCTGAGCCGGACGAGCATGAACGCGCCGACCACGGAATCGACCTCGGTCGTCTCCATCTCGTCGAGGTGCGTGAGGTTGTAGCCGGTGAAGCGCGGGTTGTGCGGGAAGCGCTTCGCCAGCCCGGTCAGCTTCCAGAACGCGCGGGCCGGGGTTGGGAAACCGCGCCGGCAGGCCAGGTCGAGCGAGCCGTCCGGCAGCAGCAGCCGCGGACCGACGATGCCGACGCGCGGGTGGTCGTCCATGAACGCCAGGCAGGCGCCGAGCGTGTCTCGCTCGACCTCGACGTCGCTGTTGAGCAGCAGGACGAACGCGTCGTCGCGGTCGGTCCCGGCCGGGACCGTCGCGACGATGTCGCGCAGGGCGAGGTTGTTGCCACCGGCGAAGCCGAGGTTGGTTGGCGAGGCGATCAGGACCGTGTCCGGGCAGGTGGCGCGAAGGCGGGCGATGCTGTCGTCGCCGGAGCCGTTGTCCACGACGTAGACGACGAGGTCGCGGTCGGACGGCGCGCCAGCGCGAAGATGGGCGACGGCGGCGGCCGTCAGGCCGGGCGTGCGATAGTTGACGACGATGGCGTAGACCGGGCCGCGCCGCGCGGCCGTCGCGTCAGACCGCCACGTTGTGGCGGCGGATGGCTCGGATGGCACGGGAACTCACCACCAGGGCTTCGGGCGCCAGTACGGTCGGGTTCGAGCGGCGCGGGCGGCTGGGATCGAGCAAGCGGCGCGCGTACCAGCGGCCGAATATGCCCAGCGAGAGCATCATCGTTGCGACCGGCGGCCGCGGGATCTCGACGATTCGGCGGGGTACGAAGAGCGGCGCCCCGCCGGTTGCCAGGTCGCGTAGCAGGTGGGAGCCAAGCCCGAGCGTCAATGCCAGCCCGCTCTGGGTGCCGGGCCAGAGCCGCTCGGCTGCGTAGGAGACGACGCTCACCGTTAACAGGCTGTGCGAGGCTGGCCGCTCCGGCATCGTCATGCAGGGGATCAAGCGTACCGACCGGGCGGCGACGAGGTGATCGAGGTCGATTGTGACGGCGCTGAGAGTCGCCAGCGCGGCCAGTCGGGCCTTGTGTTCGACGAAGGGCATGGCCGGTATGGACACGGCCAGCGCGGTCGCGATGTGTGCCGCGCCATCGGACAGCGCCTCGTAGCGCTTCATCTTGCGGCGCTTGAAGGTCTCGCAGAGCCGGTCGAAGCCGATCGCGAGCAGGCCGAAGCCGACCGATGCAGCGATGCCGGCTGGGATTGCGCCAGCGCGCCGGCGCGCTGGCGCTGGATTCGGGATTGCGAGCAGCCGTAGATGTTGTCCTCGCGTCGTCATGTCCGGATTGTACCCTCCACACCGTCGTGGTATTGACGATACGATACCGCAGCCCGCATGCCGCCCGTCCGGGCGAGCCGGATGCGGCGCGAATGCCGTTTCAGCACGACGATTCCAAACGGACGCGAGGGTGCGCACGACGCAAGCCCACAGGCGATCGGGAGAAGAGCGGCCAACCGGGATTCCGATCTTGTGATGAGACTGTCACGCGTCATAGGACAAAATCGCTCCGTCAGGGGCTTCCAAAGTTTGTCCAGCGGAGGTATAAAGGGGGTACCTTCGAGGCGTTGGTCGGGGTAAGGCGATGTAACGGCGCAACGTCTGGATGCCCCAGGCCCCTCGGAGGTGAAGCCCCGACCGCTGCGCGGGGGCTGCGGCGCAATGGCCGCGCCGCGAGGCAGAACGTTGCTTGGTGGGAAAGAGGAACCAACATGGCGCAACGACCGGGAGTCCAGCGTCAGCGGATCGGTCCCGCGATCCGACGAATGCGCCGGATGAAGGGGCTGACGCTCGACGAGCTGGCATCGCAGGCTGGCATCTCCGCGTCTCATCTGAGCCGGCTCGAACGTGGGCAGACGCTGCCCAGCTTCCAGGTGCTCTCCGACATCGCTCACGTCCTGGGCGCCGACGTCGACGACTTTGTCCGCCTCGAGTCCGAGGTGACCACGCTCGACGCTGAGTTCCAGGATATGCTCGACGCGCGCGGCTTCCCCGAGGACCTGCAGCTCGAGCTGCTCTCGACCTCGATCGAGCTGCGTCAGGCGCTATTCGCGCTGTTCCGCGATCTGGGCGCGACGACCCGACGTCGCTCGCGGATCACCGGCCGGTCGACCGCTGCCTCGACGAAGAGCACCACCTGATCCGCCGGTACTGACGATTACCACACGAACGCGGTCCGCCGGGCCAACGTCGGCCCGGCGGACCGCGTTCGTCCATTCTCCTCGGATATACTCGCTGGATACGTTGTCGATTACCGGCGTGGTGACGCCGGTCGAGCATTGGGGCCGATCGCCTGAGGAAGGGTGCTGCGCAGATGGATAGTCGCTGGGACGATCGCTGGTCGCGTCGCGGCAAGATCGCCGCGAAGATGAGCCGACCGTCGCGGACCTCGCCCAAGGAGATGATCTCGTTCGTCTACGGCGACCCGGACGTCGACTCTCTGCCGCTCGACGAGATGGCCGAGGCGGCCGAGTTCCTCGCCGAGAACAACCGCCGCGACACCCTCGCCTACGCCAACCCGGTCGGGCCGGATGGCCTGGCCGCCGCGCTGGCCGAGAAGCTGCGCCGCGACTACGACGTTGACGTGACGCCCGACCAGATCCTCCTCTCGGCCGGCGCGTCGAGTGGCCTCGGCCTTGTCGTGGACATGCTCGTCGACCCGGGCGACGTCGTCCTGGCC
>DAOKZM010000064.1:6367-11340 GCA_035325665.1 Thermomicrobiales bacterium
CGGCTTGGATGGGCGCGACCGGCATGTTCCGGCTGGCCGGCGCTGAGGTCGTCGGCGTCGAGGTCGACGAGGACGGGATCGACCCGGCCAAGGTTGAGGCAGCGATCGACAAGCTGCAGTCCGAGGGCAAGCACCCCAAGTTCCTCTACACGATCCCGACCTTCCAGAACCCGGCCGGCGTCGAGCTCTCGGTCGAGCGCCGCCACGAGCTGGCGCGGATCGCCGACGAGCGCGGGCTGCTGATCCTCGAGGACGATGCCTATATCGACCTGCGTTTCGAGGGCGAGAAGAAGCCGACGATATTCGGGCTGGCCAAGCCCGGCTCGGTCCTGCTCTTCGGCACGCTGTCGAAGACGATCGCCGCTGGCCTGCGGCTCGGCTGGTGCGCCGGCCCGGCCGACATCATCGCCGTGCTCGCGCGCGGCCGGACCGACAGCCTGCGCAACACCTACACCGCCGCGCTGGCCGAGTGGTACGTCAGCACCGGTCGCCATGCCGAGCACATCGCCAATCTGCAGCAGATCTACAAGGGCAAGTGCGAGCACATGCTCGCCGCGCTCGAGCGCGAGATGCCGGAGGGCGTGACCTGGACGCGGCCGAAGGGCGGCTTCTTCCTCTGGGTGACGCTCCCCGAGGGGGTCGATGCGGTCGATCTGCAGCCGGCGGCACAAGCCAACATGGTGGACTACATTCCCGGCCCGGCGTTCTACTCCGACGGCAGCGGCCGGCGCTCGCTGCGCCTGTCGTACAGCGCGGTGAACCCCGAGCAGATCGACCAGGGTATCGCCCGGCTGGCCGCGGTCGTCAAGGCGGCGATGCCGGCCCCAGCCACCGCGGACTAGCGTGCCGGATCGCGCGGGCGGCCCTGGCGCCCCGAACCGGGACCAGGTCCGGCCGGCCGATCCCGCGCGACTTCTCGCGGCCGCGCGGGAGCACGTCGTCCAGGGCGACGTGCCCGGCGCGGCCGTCGCCGTCTGGCGCGATGGCCAACCGGTGATCGAAGCCGGCGTCGGCGCCGCCGATCTGGCCGGGACGATCCCGCTGGACGCGGGCGCCCGCTTCCCAGTCTACAGCGTCACCAAGACGTTCATCGCCGCGGCCGTCCTGCGGCTGGTAGAGCGCGGCGCGGTGGCGCTCGACGAGCCGATCGGGACGTACCTGCCGGACCTGCCGCTCCCGACCGCGCCGACCGTCCGCCAACTCCTGCGGCATACCGGCGGGATGGCCGACTACGGCGGTCTGGCGGCGTATCACGACGCGGTCCGGCAGTGCCCCGAGCGGCCGTGGTCGGACGACGAGTTCCTGCGCCGGACACTCGCGGCGAGGCTCGCCTGGCAGCCGGGCGAGCGCTTTGCCTACTCCAACGTCGGCTACATGCTGCTGCGCCTACTGCTGGAGCGGCAGACGGCCGGCTCGCTGGGCACGGCGCTTTCGAACGAGATGTTCGCGCGGTTGGGGCTGCGCGAGACGCGCGTCCTCGCCGCGTTGGAGGACATGCGCGGCCTGACGCCGGGGTACAGCACCCAGCTTGGGACTGGCGACGCTCCGGCCGACGTTGTCCTTGCCTACCATCCCGGCTGGGTGTCGCACGGGCTAGTCGCGTCGACCGCCCCGGAGCTGGCACGGGCGATGGACGGCCTGTTCGCCGGACGGCTGTTCGGTGGCGACTTGCTGGCGGCGATGGTCGAGCCGGTGCTGGTTCCGGACACGCACCCGCTGTTCATCCAACCGGCCTACGGCCTCGGGCTGATGATCGACGCTGGTGTCGAAGGACTGTTCGCCGGACACGGGGGTGACGGTCCCGGCTACTCGATCGGCGCGGCCCACCTGGCGATGGCCTCGACGCGAGTCACGAGCGTCGCGCTAGTCAACCGCGACGAGGGCATGCTCGGTCTCCGCGTCGCCGCTGCGCTGGCCCGGCTGGCGGCGGGCGAGGAGCCGGCCGCCCCTCGCCCGCCAGACGTCAGAACGTGAACGTCCGCATCACGATCGTCGGGTCGCGCGGGAAGACTGGCGACGGCATCGTGTCGGCCGGTCGTGGCGGGACGTCCATGCTCGGCGCCTCCGGCAGGCCGCGGGTGATCTCCTCCAGCCGGACTGTCAGGGGATCCGTCGAGCGGACTGCGACGGTCAGCTCCCATCCGCCGTCGGTGACGTTGGCGTAGATCAGCGTCAGCTCTCCCTCGCGGGCCGGCGCGTAGTCGCCGAGGTCCACCTCATGTCCGTTCACCGTGGCGGAGACGATCTCGCCGGGGACGTCGACCGCCGTCGCCATCTCGGACGTGCCGCGCGGCGAGGTCAGCCGCAGCCGCAGGGTGCGGATGTCCCCCGTCGTCGTGTCGTCGAGGACTGTGATCTCCGGAGCAGCCAGCGAGACGGCCGGCGCCGGTGCGGTAAATGCTGGACGCGAGCCGGTCGCCAGCCATTCGTGATCGACCTTCTTCGTCCCGGCCGGGAAGAACTCGCCGGTCCAGTCGTCCAGCGAGGTATCGAAGCTGACCCACTGGGCCTGGCCGGTGTCGGCGTTCATCTCGTAGGCGATGCTGTCGGGCCGTGGGTGCTTGGCGTCGAAGCCGGACGTAGCGATGCCCCAGCCGAAGAGCGCGACGGCGACGAGCGTCGCTGTGCCCGGCACGGCCCAGCGCAGGCGGCGGGATTCCGACGCGCCGCCGAGAATATGCAGATGTGGCAGGAGCAGCGCGACGATCGGGGCGACGAAGAGCATCGTCAGCCCGAGGATCGGCATGCCGAGCATGCCCTCGAAGCGCACGGCCAGGGCCGTCATCTGTGCCAGCGTCGCCGGCAGCAGGACGAGCGCCGGAATCGCCGCCACCGCTAGCACGGCCACCCGGATCCAGTCGGACATCGCCCGCTCACGGACGAGCAGGCGCCAGGCGAGCGGCAGGCTGGCGAAGAGCAGCGGCCAGGCCACGAGATAGCTCAGGCCAGGCGCCAGCAGGCTCGTGACCCAGAGCGGTACGAGCGAGGCGAGCAGCGTCCCGGCGACGAGGTTCTGCTGCCGCACGCGGCGGCCGAGCAGCGTGTAGAGCGCCATGACGGCCGCGACGGTGGCGGCGCAGAGGGCGACGACGTGGAGCGTTGTCTGGTAGCTGCCGACCATCCAGACCTGGTAGTCGGCCTCGACCAGCCGGACGACGACCCAGAGCAGGACGCTCGCGAGCGTTGCTCCGAGAGTAATTAGTAGCCAGCCGAGCGCGCCGGCCAGCAACCCGCCCGTCGTCAGCTCGCTGCGGCGGCGGCCGAGGACGAGCAGGCCGGCGATCGCGAGCGTCACGAGCGCCGCCAGCGGGACGGCCCAGGTCGCGGAGTAGTGGACGACGACGCCCGGCCAGACGTTGAAGAAGACCCGGTCGCCGGAGCTGGGCATGTCGGTGAGGTCGAGGTTGCCGAAGTAGCGCGCGACCGCCAGCGTATAGCCGCCCTCCTGCTGGATGCTACCGAGGTCGATCTCGGCGATGTTGTCGCGGGCCGAGTGGTAGGCGGTGGGGTCGTCGAAGTAGAGGAAGCCGAGGCCCTGGCTGCCCTGCTGGGTGTACTCGCCGAGGTCGGAGTCGAAGCGACCGTCGGGGAACAGGTTCGAGATCGTCGGGATCAACGACCATGCAGCCGGGTCGGGCGCGACGTCGAGGAACTCCGACACCAGCCAGGCGTTGTCCTCGCTCGTTACGTAGAGAATGGCCGCCCCGCCGCTGCCGGTCGCCTCGTAGTTGAGCGCCAGCCGGATGTCCTTCGCCCACGGATGCTGCTCGGTGAACGCCGCCGAGCCC
Source organism: Thermomicrobiales bacterium (assembly GCA_035325665.1). Classification (GTDB taxonomy): domain Bacteria; phylum Chloroflexota; class Chloroflexia; order Thermomicrobiales; family CFX8; genus JAMLIA01. Next base: position 10,156 of record DAOKZM010000064.1, read on the forward strand.
ATCATGTGCCGCTCCTCGCCATCGACGAAGACGAAGAGCAGGTCGTTCTTCAGCGGTTCGCTGGCTAGCGTCGCGCGGAGCGTCTCAAGCCCGGTCACGACGCAGGAGCCGCAGTCGCTGGCGCCCGGGCCGGTGTCGCCCGAGTCGTAGTGCGCGTTGATTGCGATGACGCCGGTGCTGGCCGTGCCGGGGACACGGACGATGACGTTGTTGACGACCCCGGCGCGGAAGCCCTCGCGGCCCTCGCTGACGACCGACGTCGTCGTCTGCACTTCCGGCTCAAGCCCGAGTGCGCGAATCTGGTCGATCAGGTACTGGCGAGCGGCGATGTTGCCGGGCGAGCCGATGACGCGCGGCTCGGCGGCGATGACGCGCAGGTGCTCCATCGCCCGCGCCGCCGAGAACTCAGTGGCCGGCGCGTCCGCCGGCACGACGTCGGGCGTCCCAAGCGGCCGCAGCCCGAGCCAGAGTAGGACGGCCATCGTCGCTAGCAGCGCGAGCGGCGGCAACGCCGCTCTGAGGGCTGGCAGGTTTCCCAGCCGGGGCAGGCGGGGGCGGGGGATCGTTTCGGCAAGTCGGGGTTTGGCGATCGCGGGTCGCATGGTCGAGCTACCCTTCCTCGTTCAGCTTCGGGCCACCAATTGGCCGGTATCGCCGATGTTGCGCAGGGTTGCGGTCAGGAACCAGATCGCGAGCACGGCCAGGACCGTGAATCCGGCAACCGGCCCGACGATCTCCGCGGTGGTGAACTCGTACCCCGCTTCCAGTTGGCTGATCGTCTGCGCCACGATCATCGGGGCCAGTAGCGATTCGAGGACGAGCAGCGGCAGCGCGATGAGATAGCCGAGCGCGTCGCCGCGCAGCACGAGCCAGCCGGCGACGGCCACGGCCGGGACGATGATCGCGATGTCCAGTGCGTTCGTGAACAGCGTGCTCCAGGTCTGGAGCACCCCCGGGACGTCCCCGGTTACCAGTGCCGCCAGCGGCTCCATCAGCCAGATGGTCAGCGTAATCGCCGCGCTCGCCAGGAGGAAGATGCCGAGCGCACGGCGCGGCATGGCCTGGCTAATGCGCGCCGCGAGCGCGTCGACGTCGAACGAGCGGGCGGTCAGGATGAGCGCCCACAGGCTGGCGGAGAAGAGGGCCACGTAGACGAGGAACAGGCCGTTGAGCGCGACCGTCAGC
>DAOKZM010000065.1:0-5856 GCA_035325665.1 Thermomicrobiales bacterium
CACCGCGATGCAGATCTCCGGGTTGTCGAACGGGCCGAAGGCGGTGAACCAGGCGTGGCCCTGCTTGTACTTGCCATCGATCGCCTCGCCATACTCAGCGGTGCCGGACTTGGCGGCGATCTCGATCCCCGGCACGTCGATCTTGCCCATGCCAGTGCCCTCGGTCACCGTCCGGCGCATCCCCTCGCGGACGATCGTCAAGTGCTCGTCGGCGACCCAGGGCTCGTCCGGCCCCCTGTCGATCGTCATGTCGTTGATCAGGTCGGGCTGGAACGAGCGAACGACGGCGCCGTCCTCGCGGACGAGGTCGCGGATCAGCCGCGGGCGGAACAGCTTGCCGCCGGCCGCGATCGCCGCCGTGCTGTTGAGCAGCTGCAGCGGGGTGCAGAGCAGGTGTCCCTGCCCGATCGACATGTTGATCGTGTCGCCGATCGACCAGTTCTGGTCGAGCGTCTGGAAGAGCCACTTCGGGTTGGGGACGATGCCGTCCGCCTCGCCGGCCAGCTCGATCCCGCTGGCCTTGCCGTAGCCGAACACCTTGGTCATGTAGGCGTACATCTTGTCGACACCCATGCCCATGAAGAAGTGCTGGTTCGGGTCGTTGGGGATGTAGAAGTGGACGCGGACGCCATTGTCAGCGACGGAGTCGGGCGCGCCGACGTTGTAGAAGTAGACGTCGCAGGAGTGCGAGATGCCCCTGTACACATCCACGTCGCCGTGGCCAGTCTCCAGCTCCCAGCACGGATAGTCGTTGCCCTGTGTCTCGTCCCAGGTCCACGGCACGCGGATGCGGCCGAGGCAGCGGAACTTGGTGTCCGGCCGCAGGCCGTCCGGGCGCTTGGCGCCGTCGTGCAGACCGGCCGCCGCCATCATCGGCTTGAACGTCGAGCCGGGAGGGAACTGGCCGGAGATCGAGCGGTCGAGCAGCGGCTCGAACGGGTCGTCGAGGTACGCCTGGTAATCGGCGTCGGAGATGCCGTCGACGAACTTCTGGTTGTCGAAGGTCGGTAGCGACACCATCGACAGGATCTCGCCGTTCTGCGGGTTCATCGCGATCGCGACCCCAGCGCCGACCGGGTCGAGCCCCTCCGCCTGGGCCTCGGCGTTGGCCTTGTTGATCCCGTCAAGCAGCGCCGCCTCGGTCGCCATCTGGAAGTCGCGGATGATCGTCAGCCGGGCGCTCAGCCCGGCCCGCGGGTCTTTGCGCTGGTCGAGCAGCTCGAAGCGGACCACCCCGTTGGCGTCGATCTGCACCCAGCGGGCGCCCTTCTCGCCGCGCAGCGTCGTCTCGAGCGCCTGCTCGATCCCGCCGCGGCCGACGCGGTCGTCGGTGTCGTAGATGTGGCCGCCGCTCGTCGTCAGCTCGCTGTCGTACTCCTCCTCGGTGATCGGGCCGACGTAGCCGAGGATGTGCGAGAAGCCCGGACCACCGGGGTAGTGACGGACCAGCGTCGTGTCGTCGACGACGACGCCGGGCAGGTAGATGGCGTTCGACGCCAGCTCGAGCGCGACCTGCTGGTCGACATCCTTCTTGACGACCAGCGGCAGATCCTCCAGCGGGTGGTTGGCCAGCTGGAAGTCAATCGTGTTCAGCACCCGGACGCCGGGGATGTCCACCATGCTCGCCTCGAAGCCGGCCGCGTCCTGGTCGGACAGGTTCTCGCGGAGCATCAGCATCGCAACGTCGCTGCGCGTCAGCCGGGCGATCAGCGTCGCACTGTCCACCTCCAGCCGCTTCGAGACCGCGTTGACGACAGCGGCCTCCGAGCCGACCGGCACGAGCGCGCGGTCGATGACCAGCGACTTCCCGAGGGCCAGCTTCTGCGAGACGATCTCGAGGACGCGCGCGGTCTCGGCCTCGTCCTCCGGCAGCCGGCTCTGGACGATCTGGACGCTCCACGAGCGGCGATTCTCGGCCAGTGGCTGGCCGGCGCGATCGAGGATGCGCCCGCGCGGCGCCTTCAGGCGCTGGAACTCGATGATGTTCTCGCGGGCGATCCGGCGGAACTCGTTGCCCTCGGCGATCTGCATCTGCCAGAGCTTGCCGCCCAGCGCGGCGAAGCTGAGGCCGATCGCGCCGCGCGCTAGCAGCACGCGCCGGGTGATCCGGTTGTCGGAGCCGTCGCGCTCCTCGCGACGGCGACGCTCGCCCGGGCGGGCGAGCTCCATGCGCTTGCGCTTCTTAAACATGGCGAGGTATCCAGCGATCTGCGACGAGAAGAACGACCCAGGCGACCGGCACGAGCACGGCGTTCAGGAAGGCGGTCGCGACGATCGGTCGCATCATCGCCAGCCCACCGGCTGCCTCACCGTCGAAGCGTGCCACAACGATCGCAACCAGTCCGGCAGCCAGCGTCGCGATGACGACGGCGACGAGCGGCAGGACGATCCCCGAGCGGAACAGCCGCTGGCCGGCCAGCCCGCCGACGACGGCGACCGCCAGCAGCGAGAGTCCGTGCGTGCCGAGCCGGTCGAGCGTCAGGAGGTCGAGCCAGAGACCAAGCCCGAGCGCCCAGGTCATCCCTTCAACCATCCCCCGCGACGCGCTCCAGACCAGCAACAACAGCAGCGCGAAGTCGGGCAGGATCGCGATGACACCGAGTGCCGGGAGGAAGGTCGCCTGAAGTAGCGCGGTCAGCGCCAGAAGAAGGGCGAACGAGACTCTGGCCACGGTCAGGAGATCCCTTCCGACGCGGCGCGCGTGCCGCCCCTTCCGGCGTATCTACGTTCGTCAGCCAGCCACCACATTCCGGCGATGATACCACGGCCCGGCCGGCCCGCAGCGCTGGCGCGGTGGCGGCGATCGAGAGGCATCCTGGTTGAACGAGACGTTAGGATGGGGGCAGGGTGACTTGAGTCTGGAGGTGGAGATGGCGGACGAGCTTCGGGTCGTGCTCGAATCCGGGCCAAAGGGCAAGAAGGTGGTAGCGGTTGCGCCGGACTGGCCCGGCCTCTCGCGCGGGGCGACGACGGGAGAGGACGCCACCGACCAGTTGCTCTCCTACGTTCCACGCTATGCACCGGTGGCGAAGCTGGCCGGGATGGACGATGCGTTTTCGGCCATCACCGGCATCAATGTGGTCGAGCGCTACCCCGGCGCCGGCTCCACCGACTTCTGGGGCGTCTCGTTCGGGTTCTCGAGCATCGATCGGCAGGAGATGTCGTCCGACGCGCTGGACCGCGAGCTGAGGCTGATGCAGGCGTGCTGGGCGTTCTTCGACGACGCGCGCTCGCGCGTTTCGGCCGAGCTGCGGAAAGGCCCGCGCGGGGGCGGGCGCGATCGAGACCGGATCGTCCGCCACGTGATCGGCGCGGAGCTGGACTGGGCGAAGAAGCTCGGCCTGCGGACGCCGCTGGACGCGATAACGACCGGCGAGGATCTCAAGGCGCATCGCGATGGCTACTGCGACGCGATCCGGGAGTTCCATGCGCAGGGCAAGATGGCCCGGACCTGGCCGCTCCGCTTCCTGATTCGACACACCGCCTATCACACACTCGATCACGCCTGGGAGATGGAAGACAAGGACCTCAGCGCGACACGGACCGGAGAAGGTGCAGCGGACGCGTAGCGATTCGCCGAGCACTGCTCGTCCTGGACGATCCGAACGGTCCTCCGCTCTATGCGCTCGACCACTTGACGCTAGGCTGGACCGCCGCGCTCGCGGATCATGTCGACGAACCCCGCCGCGTTTGGCTCGCCCGACTCCAGCAGCGCCGTGAGGTATGCCTCGCGGTCGTACTCGACCCGCACGTGCTCGACCCGCCAGCCGGAGCCGTCGTCCTCGGCGATCGCGAAGCAGGGCCGCCAGTCGCCGTCGAACGGCATCCCGACGCTGCCGACGCAGGCCAGCGTCCGGTCGCCGACCGGGCGGACGTAGGCGTGGTGGATGTGGCCATAGAGCAGCATGTCGGCGCCGGCCTCGTCCAGCATCCGCCGCGCCATCTCCTCCGGCGCGTCCGGTAGGACGATCGGGTGCGTGCTCCACGGGGTGGCGTGGACGAAGGCGAGCTTCTGTCCGCTCGGTCCCGTCGCCTCCCAACTTAGCGAGAGGCCGGCGAGGAACTCTCGGTGCGCGTCGTTCAGTCGTGCCGCCGCCCAGACGTCTACCGCGCGCAACAGGTCGTTGTGGGCCTGCTCCGGCTCGTAACCACGGGCCGGCTGGCGGCCGCCGGTCGCCGCCTCGACGATCCACTCGTCGGTGTTGCCGCGGACACACTCCAGCCCGCGCTCGACGACCCGCGCCAACGTCTCGTCGGGGAAGGCCCCGCCGAAGGCGTAGTCGCCGCCGCCGATCAGCGTGTCAAACGGCCCGCGGCGGTCCACCTCAGCGAGAACCGCCTCGAAGGCCGGCCGGTTGCCGTGAGTGTCGGAGATGATCGCCAGCCGCACCGTGTCTGCCACGTTGATCCTCCCTCTCGTCATGCTCCCTCGTCGCCGCCAGAATAGCCCGACGAGTGGCGAACGGACAACGCCCACGCACTGCGCCAGTGACTCGTAGACACACGGTTGACATCGGCGCGGCGGCGACTTACTATCGTGTCAGAATTAGAACATCTGTTCTGATTCTCGGACTGTCAGGCGGGAGGATGAAGTGTACGGGCACGACGCCGACCGCTGGGTCATCCACGCCGACCTCGACGCGTTCTTCGCCGCGGCCGAGGTGCTGCGCCGTCCCGAACTGCGCGGCCGGCCGGTCATCGTCGGCGGCTCGCCGGAGGGGCGCGGCGTCGTCGCCTCGGCCACCTACGAGGCGCGCCAGCTCGGCGTCCGCTCGGCGATGCCGATGGCGCAGGCAATCCGCCTCTGCCCACAGGCCGTCATCGTCCGGCCGGACGGCGCGTTCTACCGCGAGCTGTCGCAGCGCTTCCGGATCGTGCTGGACGATTTCTCGCCGCTGGTCGAGGTGGTGAGCATCGACGAGGCCTATCTCGACGTCAGCAACTCCGAGCGTCTCTTCGGCAGCGTCGAGCAGCTCGCCCAGGCGCTGAAGAACCGCGTCCACGACGAGGTCGGGCTGGCCGTTTCGCTCGGCGTCGCCTCGAACAAGCTGGTGGCCAAGATCGCCTCCGACCTCGACAAGCCGGACGGGCTGCGGATCGTCCCCCACGGCCAGGAGGCGGCGACGCTCGGGCCGCTGCCGGTCGAGCGGCTACCGGGGATCGGACCGAAGGCGAGCGCCCGGCTGCGCGGGGCCGGGATCGCGACGCTGGCCAGGCTGGCAGCCGCGCCGGAGGTGCTGCTGCTCGACATCGCCGGCAACGACGCGGCCCGGCTGCGGGCGCGCGCCCGCGGCGAGGACGACCGCCCGGTGCGCGCCGAGCCGGACGAGCGCAAGTCGCTCGGCCACGAGCGGACGTTCGACCACGATGTCGTCGCCCGCGCCGAGCTGGACACCGCGCTCTACCAACTCTGCGAGCGGACCGGGGCGGAGCTGCGCCGCCGCGGGCTGACGGCGACGACGGTCGCGCTCAAGCTGCGCTACGACGACTTCTCGACCGTCACCCGGCAGCAGTCGTTCGAGCGGCCGACCGACGCCCACCAGGACGTCTTCACCATCGCCGCCGGTCTGCTCGACCGTACCCTGGCCGAGCGGCGAGCGCCGGTGCGCTTGCTCGGCGTCCGGGTGGCGAGCCTCGCGGCGGCGTCGCACCAGCTCGACCTGTTCGACGACCACCGCGCTCGCCTGCGTCAGCTCAATGCGGCGATCGACCGGATCGCCGAGCGGACCGGCGCGCCGGTGATCGTGCCGGCCCGCTTCGCCCGCGCCCCGGCGCGGCGTGAGGCGGAGATCGATGGGAAGGAAAGGAGGTGAGGAGCATGACCGAACGGCGAACCCGGACGGGGCGGGCGCCGAA
>DAOKZM010000065.1:5866-11217 GCA_035325665.1 Thermomicrobiales bacterium
GGGGCCCCCGGGCGGCCCCCCGCCGATCCTGCTCGGGATGTACGAGCCGGGCGGGCAGATCCAGATCAAGGTCCGCGACCGGTTCTACGAGGCGTCGGGCTGCGTCCACGCGACCTGCCCGCGCTGCGGCGCCCAGCACGTCCTCGACCTGCGGCCGGCCGCGCCAGACGACGGGCTGCCGGACGACCTGGCCGGCGACCACGACGGCTGGCGCTGACTCCCTAACCAACAGCACCTGATGCTGTCCCCTCTTGACTGAGCGCACAAGCGCCACGACATCCGGACGGTCCGGACTGGCGGCGCGCTCGCGACCCGCCCTCCGGGCCGCCCGGCCGCTGGAGTGGCCATGAACACCAACGACTCATCGACCCCCAACCCCCGGACCTGGCTCGACACGCTCGCCGCGCGCTCGCTCGGCGACATCGAGATGACCTCCGACCTCGACCTCGACCTCTCGCGCGACGCGATCGTCGCTCTCCACGACCGCGCCAGCCGCGACCGGCTGCTGGAGGCGCTCGCCTGGAAGATCGCGCGCTTCTGCGCTCGCTACCGGAACCGCGACCTCGACCCGTGGGAGTTCGACGACGTCCGACAGGAGGCGTTCCTCACCTTCGTCGATGTCCTGGAGGCCTGGACGCCGCTGGTCAGCCAGGACGGCTCGGCCGGGTTCGGTTACTACTTCCTGCGCGTCTACCCGCTCCGTCTCGCCAGCCGGGTGTGGACGCTGCGGCGGACGCCCGCGACTATCGCGTCTGCCGAGGCCGCGCACGAGCCGGCCGACCCGACCGACGTCGAGGACACCGTCCTCGTCAACCAGGTCATCGCCGAGATCTGCGGCCAGCTCAACGCGCTCGATCAGTCGATCTTCCAGCTCGCCGCGCGCGATGGCCTCGGCCCCTCGCGAATCGCCGACCTAACCCACATCAGCCGCCGGACGATCCACCGCCACTGGCCGGCCATCGTCTCAATCGCCCGCCAGCGCCTCCGCGAGGCGAGTTGAGCGTGGGTTATCCTGCCGCCGAGTGAGACGCACGCGAGAACGTGAGGAACATCAGGATGCAGAGGATCGTCGTCGTCGGGGCCGGGGTGGCCGGCTCGTCGGTCGCCTTCCGGCTGGCGCAGGCCGGCCAGGCGGTCACACTGGTCGACCGCGCCGAGCCGGGCTGGGGCACGACCGGCTCCAGCTTCGCCTGGACCAACGCGAACACCAAGACCCCCGAGGACTACTTCGCGCTTAACGTCGCCGGGATGCAGGACTGGCGCGACCTGCGCGACGAGCTTGGCGACGCGCCGTGGCTGGGCGAGGGCGGCAACCTCAGCTGGGTCACCGGCGACGACGACGCGGCGGAGCTCGAGGCGCGCGTCGCTCGGCTGCGCTCCTGGGGCTACCCGGCCGAGTGGCTGAGCCGCGCCGATGCCGCCGCGCTGGAGCCGAACCTGCGTTTCGAGGACGAGGTCGAGCAGGCCGCGTACTTCCCGACCGAGTCGTGGATTGACGGCCCGGCATTCGCGCGGGCGATGGTCGAGGAGGCGCGGAAGCACGGCGCCGGGACACGCTTCGCCAGCCAGGTGGTTGCTGTCGAGCGCGACGGCGGGCGGGTGAGCAGCGTACGGCTGGCGGGCGGCGAGCGGATCGCCGCCGACCTGGTCGTCAACTGCGCTGGTCCTGGCGCGGACGTCATCGCGCGGCTGGCCGGCCGCGACCTGCCGCTGGCTCCGACCCGCGGCCTGATCGTCCGCGCCAGCCATGCGGCCGACCAGATCGGCCGGGTCGTCCACGCGCCGAGCGTGCACCTGCGGCCGGATGGCGACCTGTTGATGCTGCACCACGGTGACGCCGATGCCGGGATCGAGCGCGGCGATGCGCCGGCCAGGTGGGCCGCCGAGCTGCTGCGCCGCGCAGTTGAGTACATCCCGGCGCTGGAGGCGGCCCGCGTCTCGCGCTGGTCGGTCGGCGCCCGGCCGATTCCCGCCGACGGCCGGACCAGCGCCGGTCTCGTCACGGCGACCCCCGGCTACGCCGAGATCGTCACCCACTCGGCGGTCACTCTCGGACCGCTGCTGGCGAGGCTGGTCACGCGCCAGATCGTCGACGGCGAGACCGACCCGCTGCTGGCGCCCTTCTCGCCCGACCGCTTCGGGTAGGGACGCCAGACGCGACGGCGCGGGGCCGAGCCCGACCCCGCGCCGTCGTCATAGTCAGGAGAACTCAGCAACTATGCCGTGGTAGCCGCGCCGAGCTTGCCGATGGCGGCGTCCAGCCGCTCCAGGGCTCGCTCCCGGCCGAGGACCCGCAGCGTGCCGAACAGGCCCGGCGAGACGGTCCGGCCGCTGACGGCGACGCGGATCGGCATGAAGAGCTGGCCGGCCTTGAGCCCGAGCTCGTCGCCGAGCGACCGCAGCCGCGCCTCCAGCGCTTCCTCGTCCTCGACCCCCGCCTCGGCGACGATGTCCCGGACGCGGGTGAGCGCCGTCGCGATCTGGGCCGGCTCGGTCTTCTTCGGGATCAGCAGCTCCGGCGCGTACTCGTCCGCGTCGGCGAAGAAGAAGCTCAGCAGCTCCGGCGCCTCGCCGAGCAGCCGCATCTTGTCCTTGATCAGCCCGACGGCATCGCGAACCCGCGCGTACTCCGGCGTCCCCTCGGCGACCTCGCCGACAAGGCCGGCCTCCTGGAGCCAGGGCAGCGTGCGGCGGGTGAGGTCGTCCAGCTCGATGATGTGGTTGATGTACTGCTGGTTGAACCAGAGCACCTTATCGAAGTTGTACTTCGACGGGCTCGGGCTGACACGCTCCATCGAGAACTTCTCGACCAGCTCGTCCAGCGTCGGGAAGAACTCCTCGCGGTCGTCGTATGACCAGCCCTGCAGCACCAGGTAGTTGCGCAGCGCCTCCGGCAGGTAACCTTCCTGCTTGTACTGCAGCGCGCTGGCCGCGCCGTGGCGCTTGGAGAGCTTGCCCCCCTCCGGGCTGAGGATCACCGGCAGGTGGTAGAAGAGCGGCAGGTCCCAGCCGAACGCCTCGTAGATCAGGACGTGGAGCGGGAACGAGGGGATCCACTCCTCGCCGCGCATGACGTGGCTGACCTCCATCAGGTGGTCGTCCACCACGACGCCCAGGTGGTAGGTTGGGAAGCCGTCCGACTTCAGCAGCACGGCGTCCTCGAGCAGCCGGTTGTCGTAGCTGATCTCGCCGCGCAGCTCGTCGCGGACGACGGTCGTGCCGTCCAGCGGGACCTTGAAGCGGATGACCGGGGTGATCCCCTCGGCGCGCTTCACTGCCCGCTCCTCCTCGGTCAGGTCGCGGCAGAGTCGATCGTAGCCGGGCGGCTCCTTGCGGGCGACCTGCTCGGCGCGCAGCGCCTCGAGCCGCTCCGGCGAGCAGAAGCACTCGTAGGCGTGCCCGCTCTCGACCAGCATCCGGGCGTGCTCCTGGTAGAGCGGCAGCCGCTCGCTCTGGAAGTACGGCCCGCGCGACCCGCCGACCTCCGGCCCCTCGTCCCAGTCCAGCCCAATCCAGCGCAGCGCGCCGGTGATGCTCTCGACGCTCTCTTCCTTATAGCGCCGCCGATCGGTGTCCTCGATACGAAGGATGAAGTCGCCGTCGTGCTTGCGCGCGAACAGCCAGGTGAAGAGCGCCGAGCGCAGGCCGCCGACGTGCAGGTCGCCGGTCGGGCTCGGCGCGAAGCGGACGCGCACGCGCCTCGCGGCCGCGTCGTCGCTGGTAGAAGTCGTCATTCGCTGCCCTCGCTCCCTCTCCGAATGTCAACCGACGAGTCTAGCACGTTGGGGAGCAGCCCTCCCCCCCGACCCCCTCTCCCAATGCTGGGAGAGGGGGAGACGAAGAGAAGAGAGACGGCGTCAACGGCTGCGTAGGGACAGACCTCGTTCTGTCCGCAGCCCGCAGGCCGCCGCTCCCGCGTCGGTTCCGCTCGCCCGGCGCCCCCGGCGTGGCGTCTCGTATCTCCTGCTAGATCTTCCCCTCGCGCGTCAGGCGGGTGATCGCCAGGTCGTGGGTGAGCGAGTCGGCGGCGACGGCGTCCTGCAGGCGCTCGGACGCCTCGGCCACTTGGGCGGCGACCTCGTGACGATCCACGTTCGTGTAGTCGCCGTCCTGATAGATGACCTGTCCGGCGACCATCGTCATGACGACGTTCGAGCCGGTCTCAGCGTAGACCAGGTTCGGGACGATGTTGCGGGCCGGCCGCAGCAGCACCGGCGCCAGCGGCGGGCGGGTGAGGTCAAGCATGATGATGTCCGCCTCCTTGCCCGCCTCCAGACTGCCGACGACGTCGTCGATCCCCAGCACTTTGGCCCCGTCGATCGTCGCCATCCGCAGCACCTGCCAGGCCGGCATCGGCAGCGGGCTGCCGGCCGCGATCTTGGCGAACATCGCCGTCGCCCGCATCTCGGAGAAGACGTTGTGCGAGTTGTTGCCCGGCGCCTGATCGGAGCCGAGCGCGACCGTGCCGCCGAGCTGGCTGAACTGCCAGGCCGGCGGGACGACCCCGTCGATGATGCCGATCGAGTTTGAGCAGCAGGTCATCCGCGCGCCGCGCTGGGCGACCAGCGCGACCTCATCCGGCTCGGCAAAGCAGAGGTGGACGGCGATCAGGTCCGGCGCAAGCAGGCCGATCGAGTCGAGGAACGGGATTGCCCGCAGCCCGTAGCGCTGGAGCGTGGCGTTGTTCTCGCGCGGGTCCTGCGCGACGTGGAGGTGCATCAGTGTGTCGCGCTTGCGCGCCTCCTCCTGCACCCGCAGCAGCATCTCCTTCGACAGGAAGTCGGCGGCGTGGGGGCCGAGGATGACGCGGATGCGGCCGTCATCGCGCCCGTGCCAGCGGTCGTAGAGCGCCAGCGACGTCGCCAGCGTCCTCTCGCCCGTCTCCGGATCGAGCGGGGTCGGGTCGCCGGGCTTCCAGCCCTGCTCGACCCACTCCTCGCGCTTGCCCCAGTTCAGCTCGGTGATGCTCTCGCAGACGACAGCGCGGTTGCCGAGCTTCTCGTGGCTGGCGAGCAACTCGTCCATCGGGCCGGCGTAGTCGCCGAAGGTCGTCGTGCCGTTGGCGACCCCCTCCATCAGCGCCAGCATCGTGCCGAGCGGATTGTCGCGCGGGTCGGCGTGGCGCATCAGCGGGCCGTAGGACGAAGCCATCCAGGGCTGGACCTCCTGCGCCCAGCCGCGGCCGAGGACGGCGGGGGAGTGCGTGTGGGCGTCGATCAGCCCCGGCATGACCAGCTTACCGGTGGCGTCGATCGTCCGCCGGGCCGGCCCGAGCGCCTCGACCTCCGCTCGCGGCCCGACCGCGACGATCCGCCGCCCCTCGATCGCGACCGCCCCGTCCTCGACGAACC
>DAOKZM010000066.1:0-6170 GCA_035325665.1 Thermomicrobiales bacterium
CGACCTGATCTCGCCATGGCTACCTTGATCCTCTAACAATACGCATCACCCGTCTTTGGGCGGTGGCGCCCGCGCAACCGAAGAATCTCCCCCGGCCGGATACAGTCGAACGTGGGGAGATCCTTCGCGTGCCGTGAGCCCTTTGGGCGCTGGATGACAGGGGGCAGGGTAGGCTACCTACCGGACAGAAAGGCCCTGACAGACCACTTACAGGGGATGCGACGCAGGACTACTGGCGCTTCTTCTGGCGCTTCTTCGTGAACCGCGCGATGAGCATGCCGGCGGCGAAGGTCGAGACGCTGGCCACGAGGCGCGCCAGGGCGCCGGGCTTCTCTTCCTGCTTCTTCTCGGCGCGCTCCTTCGCGGTCCGGCCCGGCTCGGCGTCGGGGCGCTGCTCGGGCGGCGGGGCGAGGATGGGCTTGGCCATCCCGTCGGTGATGTTCGTGCCGTCGCGAGCGTCCATCTGACGCGCCGCCTGGCGGACGGCCAGCTCGTCGAGCGGCGTCTCGACCTTGCCGAGGTTGTGCGCCAGGTCGCGGACCGTCTCCGGGTCGTAGGAGCGCGCGATGATGGCGTTCACCTCGGCGCCGGTAATGAAGATGATCGAGCTGACGTAGAGGAAGAACATCAGCACGACGACGCTGCCGACCGTGCCGTAGGCGCTGCCTGGATTGGCGAATGTTGCGTAGTAGCGGAAGCCGAACAGGAGCGCGATCCAGCCGAGGGTGGCAAAGATCGACCCTGGCGAGACCCAGCGAAACGACTGCTTGACGTTCGGCGCGAAGTAGAACAACAGCGCCAGCACGAACATGATGAACAGGATCGGCCCGACGATCTGGACGACCCACCACGCGATGTCGAAGGCCGAGCCCAGGCCCAGCCAGCCGGCGATCGCGTCGCCGATCGGTTTGCCGAAGACCAGCATCGCGAACGCCAGGATCACCAGGACGCCGACGACGACCGTCAGGCCGATCGCCAGAAGCTTGATCTTCAGGAAGCCGCGATCCTCGGAGACATCGTAGGCGCGGTTGAACGCCTTCATAATCGTCGAAATCCCGTTGGACCCCGACCAGAGTGCAATCGCCGCGGTCAACAGCACGCCGAACAGCGCGACGCCGCCGCTGACCTGCTCGACCGCGCCATTGACGAGATCGAGCAGGAGTTGACGTGTCTGGTCCGGCGCGTTGTCGTTGATCAGCTGGGTGAGCCGCGAGGCCACCGGCACGTCCGCCACCTGGTTGAGCAACGCCGCCAGGGCGATGACGAACGCGATCAGCGGCGGGATGGCGAAGATGGCATGGTAGGCGACGCCGGCCGCGATCTCCGGGACGTCGTCCTTCTTAAACTCTTCGAGCGTTCGCTTCGCCAGCGTTTTGATCGGTATCTTGCCGTCGTCCGCCGCGCTACCGTAGCTCGCCATCCGCCAACCCCTCCGGGATCACCACAGCACCTGCTGCCGGCCCGGACGCAAGTGTCATACCATGTGCCGGCCGGCTGCTCACCGTTCCGGCCGGCGACAACGGACAGGGGGTATCCATGGGACGCGGCTTTGGCATCGCCGCCGCCGTCGCGCACGACGTCACTCGCCAGGTCGCCCAGGAGGCCGAGCAACTCGGCTACACGTCATTCTGGGTCAACGACACGCCCGGCGCCGACGGGCTGGCCGCCCTGGCCGCCGCGGCCGAGGTGACGGACCGCATCCGGCTCGGAGTCGGCGTCGTCGCGCTGGACCGCCGGCCGCCGGAGACGGTCGCGGCCGACGTGGTCCGCCTCGGCCTGCCACAGGAGCGGCTCTGGCTGGGCGTCGGCTCGGGCGGCGACCCGAAGGGCCTCAAGCGCGTCAAAGCCGGGGTGGAGCTGCTCCACCAACAGGTGTCCGCGCCGGTCGTCATCGGCGCGCTCGGCCCGCGGATGTCGGCGCTGGCCGGCGAAGTGGCGGAAGGGGTGCTGTTCAACTGGCAGACGCCGGAGTTCGCCGCCACCTCCGGCCAGTGGGTCCTCGATGCCGCCGACGCCGCCGGCCGGCCCAGGCCGCTGCTGATGGCATTCGTCCGCTGCGCCCTCCTGCCGCAGGCCGAGGCGCGGCTGGCCCAGGAGTCTGGCCGCTACGCAAGCTTCCCGAAGTACGCCGCGCACTTCGAGCGCATGGGGGTCGATGCTCGCGGCACGACGATCGCCAGCGACGATCCCGCCGTCCTGCGGGCCGGGATGGCCCGCCACGAGGCGGTGCTGGACGAGGCAATCGTTCGCGCGATCACCGCCGACGACAGCGCCGCGAGCATCCTCGAGCTGCTGCATGCCTGCGCCCCCGTCATGGGCGGGGCCTGATGGGGCGCGGATTCGGGATCATCTCGACGACGCGTCCCGAGGTGATCGAGCAGGTCGCCGCCGAGGCGGAGCGGCTCGGCTACAGCTCGTTCTGGGCGAACGACATCCCCGGCGGCGACGGCCTGGCCGCGCTGGCGGCAGCGGCTGGGGCGACGACGTCGATCCGGCTCGCCAGCGGCGTCCTCGGCGTCCGCCGCCACGCGCCGGAGGGCATCGCCCGCGGCGTCGAGCGGCTCCGGCTGCCCGTCGAGCGACTGACGATCGGCCTTGGGACCGGCGGGGCCGAGCGGCCGCTGCGCGCCGTCCGTGCCGGGGTGGAGGGGCTGAAGCGGCTTCTGGACGTGCCGGTCATCATCGCGGCGACCGGGCCGAAGATGCGCGTACTGGCCGGCGAGGTCGCCGACGGCGCCTTGTTCAACTGGCCCTCGCCCATGACGGCCGCCGCCGCGCGAGACATCGTGCTCGACGCCGCCCAACGGGCGGGGCGGCCGCAACCATCCGTCAGCGCCTACGTCCGTTGCGCGCTGATGCCGCAGGCCGAGGCGGCGATGGAGGCGGAGATCGACCAGTACGCGCGCCACGGGCCGTACGCCGATCAACTCGCCGCCGCCGGGCTGACGGCGCGCGACGCCGTCGTCCGCGGCGCCGATGCTGCTGGCCTCCAGTCGGGGATCGCCGCGTTCGAGCCGATCCTCGACGAGGTCGTCGTCCGCGCGATCACCGCCGACGAAGAGCCGACCAGCCTCCTGGAGCTGTTGCGCGCCTGCGCCCCGCCCGGGTGACCGGTCGGCCAAAGTAAGGGAGCCTATACGATGCAGGCACAGGACATCCTCGACCGGGCACGCGATACGTTGACCGTCAAGCGCGTCTTTGGTGAGCCGATCCACGAGGGAGACGTGACCCTCGTGCCGGTCGCGAACGTCTCCGGCGGGGCCGGCGCCGGCTCGGGGCCGGACGACCAGGGTGGCAGCGGCGGCGGCTTCGGCGTGCACGCCAAAGGCATCGGTGTCTACGAGATCCGTAACGGCGCCGCCACGTTTAAGCCGGCCATCGACGTCAATCGCGTCATCATGGGCGGCCAGCTGATCGCCATCGTCGCGATCATCGTCATCGGCGGGATCATCCGGGCACGAATGAAGGCGACGCGCTAAGGGCGCGACAACACGAGACGGAGCGGGGTGTGAGCTGGACGATCGGCATCCTCGGGCTGACGCACGACCACGTCTGGACGCATCTCGCCGACCTCGCTCGCCGTGATGACGTCCGGCTGGCGGTCGCCGAGCCACGCGCTGAGCTCCGCGCGCAGGCGGAGCAGGCGCACGGCGGCATCCGGCTCTATGACGACGCGGCGACGCTCCTCGAACGCGAGCGACCACAGGCGGCGCTCGTCTTCACCGATAACGCCGGCTCGGCCGCGCTGGTCGAGCTGGCCGCATCGCACGGCGCGGCGGTGATGGTCGAGAAGCCGATGGCCGACCGGCTCGCCAACGCCGAGCGGATGATGGTCGCCACCGGCCGGGCCGGCGTGCCGTTGATGGTCAACTGGCCGACCGCCTGGAACCCGGCTATCCGCCAAGCGCTGGCGCTGGCGAGCGACGGCGAGGTCGGCGAGATCACCCGTTTCAGCTTCCGCGGCGGCCACGCCGGCCCGCGTGCCTTCGGCGTCTCGGAGGCGTTCGCCGAATGGCTCTACGACCCGGCCCGCAACGGCGCGGGCGCCTACATGGATTACTGCGGCTACGGCGCGTCGATGGCGCGGCTGCTGCTCGGACTGCCCAGCCGGGTCCAGGCGACGGTCGGCCGGCTGCGGACCGATGACATCCCGGTCGACGACAACGCCGTCCTGACCCTGCGTTATCCGCGGGCGATGGCAGTCGTCGAGGCAAGCTGGACGGCGGCCGGGCCGGTACCCCAACCGGGTCCGATCATCTCCGGCGCGCGGGCCAGTCTCGTCGTCCTGTCTCGCACCGCCAGCCAGCCGGCCCGACTGCTCCGCGTCTCCGCCGAATCCCCTGAGGGCGAGGAGATCGACGTCCCGCCCCTGCCGACCGGCGAGGACACCGCAACCGGCTGCCTCATCGCCCGCCTCGCCGACGGCCGCCCGATCGACGGCCTCGTCAGCGCCCCCGTCGGCCGCGACACCCAGGAGATCCTCGAAGCCGGCCTCCTCGCCGCCCGAGCCGGCCAGGACATGTCGCTGCCGTTGCGAGGGTAAGGAACGGAGCACGGGGACGCGAAGAGACGGCCCTCGTCCCCCGTCCCGTACCATACGCGCATCGGACGACAGGCGGGCGACGGAGGGCGGGGCATGGCAGGGCCGGGCTGCACGCGTTGCGCGACGCGAGGGTAGACGACTTCCGGGTGACGGCGCTGGTCGCGCGCGATCCAGCCGACGCGCACCGCTTCCGCAAGCGTGGCGAGGGGCCGCCGCCGCGGCCGCCCGTTTCCAGCAACCCGTCTGACTCACTCGCCGCGCCGCACCGCTACATCAGCGACTTCCAGCCCGAGTCCGACGCCGAGGTCTATCCCGACCTCGCCGCGCTGCTGGCGAGCGGCGCGGTGGACGCGGTGACGATCACCGCGTCACTGCTGCTGCACCACCAGATCGGCATCGCCTGCCTCGACGCCGGCCTCCACGTCATGGTCGAGAAGCCGCTAGCCGTCTCGATGCGAGCTGGGCGGGCAATGGTCGAGGCGGCAGAGCGCGGCGGGCTGACGCTCGGGGTGATGGAGATGGTCCGCTATGCGCCAGCGCTACGGCAGGTGCGCTGGGCGATCGAGCGCGGCGAGATCGGCGACGTCCAGATGGTCGCGTCGGTGTCGATCGGTGCCGAAGAGTGGTCGCCGGACATCATCGTCGCCGATACCCCCTGGCGGCACCACAAGCTGGAGGCCGGGGCCGGTCCGGCGCTCGACATCGGCGTCCACATCGCCCACCGGCTGCGCTACCTGGCCGGCGAGGCCGCAACTATCTCGGCGCTGACCCGCACCTTCGAGCCACGCCGGGTGCGCCGTCCGGGCGCACCCGAAGGCGTCGCGGCTGAGACGACCGCCGACGTGGACGACGCCTTCTTCGCGCTGGTCGACTTCGCCAGCGGCGCGGCCGGGACGATCTCGTTCACCTGGGCCGGCCACGGCGCGCCGGTCGCGCTGCCCGGCGGGATGGCCATCTACGGTTCGCGCGGCTGCCTGCACGGCACGACCCTCATCCGCGACGACGGCAGCCGCACCGAGCTGGCCGACCTGTTCGCTCACGAGGCGACCGCAGCCGAGCGCGATGCGGCGATGCCACACGGCGTCACCGACCCGTTCGGCCTGGCCTATCTCGACTGGCTGCGGGCGATCCGCGCCGGCCGCCAGCCGGAGACGAGCGGCGCCGAGGGACTCCGCGATCTGGCAACCGCGTTCGCGATCAGCGAGTCGGCGGCCGCCGGCCATCTGGTCGCCGTCGACGATGTCCTCTCCGGCGCGGTCGATGGCTACCAGCGCGAGATTGACGCCTACTACGGTCTGTAGCAGCGCTACGGCGTTGCCGGCGCCTGGACGTCCGGCGTGCTGCCGATCGCCGTCAGCTGGTAGTCGATCGTGAAGCGGCCATCGGAGCCATCGGCATTCGTCCAGGTGACCTCGCCCTGCTGACGGAGCGGCGTCTTCAGTTCGTCGTCTACCCAGATGTCGAGCTGGCCCTCCGCGTCGCTGAACTCCTGCTCGCCAAGGAACGGGACGCCATTGAGGTAATCATCGGCCGAGAGTCGGTAGTGGCGAGCGCTCCGGCCGTCGATCGTCTCGGTCCCGAGATCCTGGGCATTGGCGGCCGCGTCGATCGGCGGGATAACCTGCAG
>DAOKZM010000066.1:6180-10424 GCA_035325665.1 Thermomicrobiales bacterium
CGCCGTATCCGAGCCCTCCGGCAGCGGCGCCGGCTCGCCGCCGGCCTGGGCGATGAACGCCTGGTCGCCGATCTTCCAGATCTCCAGGTTGGTCCCGCTACTGTCGGCCTTCAGGTGATAGCGGTCGGTGGCGGACTGCTGGATGTCGTAGTCGAACGTCGAGTCGCCCGGCCCGCCGAGGCCGGTCGCGGCGAGACGTATCGTGAGCGAGTAGTTCGGGATCGCCTCCGGGTCCAGCGGCACGATCTCGCCGACCGGAGCCTCTGGGGCGGCGGTCGCGGTTGCTGTTGCCTCAGCCGTCGCGGTGGCGGCGGCGCCGGTCGGCGAGGCCGCGCGGGTCGGCTGGATCTGGGGGGTCGGCGAGCCACCGGTTGGCGAACCGGTCGTCGGAGACGCCGCGGTCGGTGACGCCGAGCGCGTCGGGGACGCCCCCGCGGTCGGGCTGCCCATCGTCTGGACGGCGGTCTGGCCGGCGGTCGGCGAGGCCGCGACCGCGGCAGTCGTCGCGGTCGGCGCTAAGGAGCAGCACCGCCGAACCGGCGAGGAGGGCGGCGAGACGCCGACGCGGGGCGTTCTTCACGGACGATTCCTTTCGGCGTCGTAGCAACGCTGTATGGCGTCGTGCCGGCTACCAGCGGACGTCAGCAGCAGGTCGGCCGGCATCGTCGAACGTCGAGACGACCCAGGCGCACGGTCGGATGAAGCCGTTCGGGCCGTCCTCGACCAGCAGCTCGCGCAGCAGGGCCGGCTCCAGCTCGGTCTCGGCGGCGATGCGCACGAAGCGCGCCGCTGGCTTGTCCTCGACGTCGGCGGCGTCCTCCAGGGCGCAGAGGATGCAGACGAGGAGCTGCCGGCCGGCCTGCTCGACCAGATAGACCAGCCGCTCCGGCTGGACGACCGCGCCGGTCATGGTCAACGCGATCCGGCGGGCAGCCTGCTGGAGGCTCTCGCCCTGGCGAACCTCGCCGACCGGCAGCTTGACGCTGCCGAAGGCGGCCATCACCAGCACCTCGCCGTTGCCGCCCATCTCGGCCGGCAACGGCACCACCGGCGCGACCCGCAGGTCGATGCCCGACGGCTCTGGCGCGGACGGTCTCGGCAGCCAGTCCTCTTCGATCATGGTCGGCCTCTCTCGGGCTACCAGCGCTCGCGGTGGACGAAGTCGTCGAGCGACCTGCGTCCGCGCTTGAGCGATGGCGAGGGGATGTCCTGGTCCGGGTAGCCGATCGGGATGACGCCGACCGGCGTCACCTCGTCGGGGATGCCGAGCAGCGCCTTGAGCCGCGGCGTATCCGGGATACCGGCATAACCTGCTGCCAGGCCCTTGTCCACGACCGCCAGCAGGAGCGTCTGGACCGAGCAGCCGATGTCGAGAAACCAGAACGGAACCGGCCACTCGATCTCGCTGCCGTCGGCCTGGATCTTGTCCGCCTCCTGGTAGCGGCGATGATAGGCTGCCTCGCTGACGCAGGGGATCGCCTGGACGGGCGCTTCCGAGACCCACGGGTGGCCGAACGCTCCCTCGTAGTGCTCCTCCTCGCCACAGCAGCGAGCGACCTCCTTGCGCATGGCAGGGTCGGTCACGACGATGAACGACTGTCCCTGAGTGTAGCCAGCGCTCGGCGCGCGCTGGGCCAACCGCATCAGATCGTCGATCGTCTCGGGGTCGATCGAGTCCGGCCTGAAATGCCGAACCATCCGGCGCTTGCGGACGACGTCGACAAATTCCATCGATATCACGTCCAATCCCGGCTCATCGTCGCGGCGGGATGCGGCAACGACCGCGGCAGACGATACCGTCTCGGCGCCGGGGAGGCAAGCCGCGCCGGAGACGGTATGCTGGCCGCCGAACGCCAGACAGCGCATGAGGGAGAGGGACGATGGTGGATATCGAGGCGGCCCGGGAGCGGCTCTTCGCCGAGATCGACCGCCGCGAGGGCGAGCTGGTCGAGCTGATCCAGCGGCTCGTCCGGAGCCGGTCGCTGCTAGGCAACGAGGCAGAGGCGCAGCGGATCGTCGCCGATTATATCCAGGGCTCCGGCGTCGAGCCGGATGTCTGGGAGATCGACGACGCGCTTCTCGGGCTGCCGGGCGCTGGCAACAGCGGCGTGCCGTTCGCCGGCCGGCCGAACGTCGCCGCCGTCTATCCCGGCGCGGGCGGAGACCGCTCGCTGATCCTCAACGGCCACGTTGACGTGGTCAGCCCCGAGCCACTGGAGAACTGGACGCGCGACCCGTGGGCCGCGACGATCGAGGGCCGGCGAATGTACGGGCGCGGCGCCTACGACATGAAGTCCGGCCTGGCGGTCAACCTGTTCGTCGCCCGGCTGATCCACGAGCTGGGAATCGAGCTGGCCGGCGACCTGACGGTCGAGAGCGTGATCGAGGAGGAGTGCACCGGCAACGGCGCGCTGGCCGCCTGCTTCCGCGACGGCGCCGACTCCAGCCGCTACCGTGCCGACGCCGCGCTGATCGCGGAATCGACCGATGAGAAGTACATCGCCGCCCACGTCGGGGTCATCTGGTTCCGGGTGACCGTCATCGGCGAGAGCACCCACGCGATGGTGGCATGGCAGGGGATCAACGCGATCTACCGGATGATGCCGATCATCGAGGAGCTACGCGCGCTCGACGCTGAGCTGAACGAGGAGGTTCACCCCGATTACGCGGGCGTCGAGCACCCGATCAACCTCAACGTCGGCGTCATCCGCGGCGGCGACTGGCCGTCCAGCGTGGCCGGCGACTGCACGATCGAATGCCGGCTCTCGATGTTCCCCGGCGCGACCGTCGAGCAGACGCGCGAGCGCGTCGTCCAGGCGATCGACCGCGCCGTCGAGCGCGACGGCTGGCTGAGCGAACACCCGCCGACCGTCGAGTGGTATGGCTTCCAGAGCCCCGGTTCGACCATCGCGCCGGAGGAGGAGATCCTCCAGGTGCTCGCTCGCCATCACCTCACGCTCCGCGGCAACGCGCTCCAGCCGACCTACGGCGCCGGCACAACCGACATGCGCAACTTCATCGTCTACGCCGGGATGCCGGCGTTCTGTTACGGCTGCAGCGGCTTCGGCGCCCACGCCGCCGACGAGTGGCTCGATCTCGACTCGCTCGTCCCGACCGCGCGAGTCATCGGCGCGACGGTCCTGGACTGGTGCGGCGTCAGCCGCGCTTGACAGCCCGGCCGGCCCGTCTCGATAATCACGTGCGTCGGCCGCCCACGGGCGGTCGACGCACGTGCGGCTATCGCCACTAGCCTGATCTGGACAGCATCATGACGACATTGCTTCATCTCGACGACTCCTACCTGCGCGCGTTCGACGCGACCGTCACCGCGGTCATCGACGAGGGCATCGTCCTCGACCGGACCGCGTTCTACCCGACCGGCGGCGGCCAGCCGCACGACACCGGCGCGCTCTCGGCCGGCGATCGCCAGTGGCGCGTCACCGCCGTCAGCAAGCGCGGCAACGACGTCGTCCACGCGCTCGAGCCCGACGCCGAGCCGCCGGCCGTCGGCACGCTCGTCCACGGCGAGATCGACTGGGACCGGCGCTACCGGCTGATGCGCACCCACACCGCGCTCCACGTCCTCTGCGGCGTGGTCTTCCGCGAGTTCGGCGCGCTCGTCACCGGCGGCAATATGGGACCGGACAAGGCCCGGATGGACTTCGAGTTGGAGGACCTCTCGGCCGAGCGCGTCAGTCACATCGAGCAGGCCGCCAATGAGGTCATCCGCGACGGCCGGGCCGTCACCTGGCGAACGCTGCCCCGAGCTGAGGCGTTCCAGATCCCCGACCTCATTCGGACAAAGATCAACCTCCTGCCGGAGTCGATCAGCGAGGTGCGCGTCGTCGAGATCGAGGGTCTGGACCTCCAGGCAGACGGCGGCGCCCACGTCCACAACACCAGCGAGGTCGGCGGCATCCGAGTGATCGGCACGCGGTCGAAGGGCCGCATCAACAAGCGGCTCGAGATCGAGCTGGTGGACGAGGATGGGGTGGGGGAACGATGAACTGGGACCGGCTCGTCTCACGGCGCGCGCCCGACCTCCACGGCTGGCTCAAGGCCACCCCGCCGGCACTGGAGCGGATGTGGGCAGCCGAGGGGCTGATCTACCTATCCAACGGCGCGCCGGCCATTGAGCAGATCCCGATCGCGCGGCTGCGCCAAGCGCACGCCGACGCCTGGGAGGAGCCCGAGCCGGTCCCAGGTCCAGGTGACGAGCCAGCCGACGTCGACCCGCGCGAACG
>DAOKZM010000066.1:10434-11195 GCA_035325665.1 Thermomicrobiales bacterium
AGATCTCCCGGCGGATGGCCGGCCGCGGCGTCGAGGTCGATCCCAGCCAGATCCTGGTCACCAACGGCTCCCAGCAGGGGCTGGACCTCGTCGGGCGGGCGCTGCTCGATCCCGGCGATGTCGTCCTCGTCGAGGGGCCGAGCTATTTCGGCGCGATGCAGGCGTTCGACGCCTACCAGGTCGCCTACCGGATCGCGCCGGCCGACGAGCATGGCCTGATCCCCGAAGCACTCGAACCGCTACTTCATCAGGAGCCGCGGCCGAAGATCTTCTACACGATCCCGACCTTCCAGAATCCGACCGGCGCGACGATCCCCGACGAGCGACGCCAGACGATCCTGTCGATGACCCGCGCCGCCAACGTCGCGGTCGTCGAGGACGACCCCTACGGCGACATCTACTTCACCCCCGACCCGATCCCGCCGCTTCGCGCGCTCGACCCGGACGTGATCTACCTGGGGACGTTCTCGAAGACGCTCGCCCCAGCGCTGCGAATGGGCTGGATGATCGCGCCGGACACGGTTCTGCGGCTAGCGAGATGGTCAAAGGAGGCGGTCGATATCATGTCGGACCGCTTCGTCCAGCGTGCGGTGACGCGGACGATCGAGGGCGGCTGGCTGGACCAGCACCTTGATGACGCCCGTGCCTTCTATCGCGAGCGGCGCGACGCGCTCCTGGCCGCGCTGGCGCGCGAGATGCCGGAGGGGATCAGCTGGACCGAGCCGGAGGGCGGGTTCTTCCTCTGGGTGATCCTGCCGGAA
>DAOKZM010000067.1:0-11066 GCA_035325665.1 Thermomicrobiales bacterium
GTTATCCGTGCGGCCGACGAGGCCCGCCGCCAGATCCTCGAGATAGCCGGCAGCGAGCTGGAGGCGTCGCCGGACGACCTGGAGATGGTCGAGGGCAAGGTGCGCGTCAAGGGCGCGCCGGACAAGGAGATGACCGTCGCCTCGGTTGCCCAGAAGAGCATGACCTTCGGCGGCAAGTACGAGCCGGTCTACGGCATCGGCAAGTCGGCCCAGACCGACCGCGCGCCCGGCTTCTCCGGCCAGGTCGCCCAGGTCGCGATCGACCCGGAGACCGGAAAGGTCACGATCGAGCGCTACCTGACCGTCCAGGACGTCGGCAAGGCGCTCAACCCGGCGATGGTCGAGGGCCAGATGATCGGCGGCACCGCTCAGTCGATCGGCTTCGCCCTCTACGAAGGGATCGAGTACGGCGAAGACGGCCAGCTCATCTCGTCGACGCTGATGGACTACGTCGTCCCCTCGTCGGTCCAGATCCCGCCGATCGAGACGGTCATCGTCGAGGTCCCGGCACGCTCCGGCCCATATGGTGCCAAGGGCATCGGCGAGCCGCCGATCATCCCCGGCCCGGCCGCCATTGCCAACGCCCTCGCCAACGCCACCAACGGCAAGCGCTTCACCGAGATCCCGTTCACGCCCGAGCGCGTGGTAAAGGGGATGAGCAACGGCGAGTAGGTCGGGCGATCTACCACGATAAACGACAAGGGCGGGCCAAGTGGTCCGCCCTTTGTCACAGCTGCACATTCATGGGACAGGTTACTCGTTGCGGTCGGCGCCGGTCTGGTCCTCGATATCCAACATATGACGCAGCCGCGTGAGTGGCGGCGGCAGGTCATGTTTCGCCGTGAACCAGACAACCTCAAGGTCCACTGCCTGATACTCGTGAAGCACGATGTTTCGCATCGCTCGCATCTTGGACCACGGGACGTCGGAGTATCGCTCCTGAGCATCGGCCGGTATGTTCTCACGGCCTCGCCAATGATCTCGAAGTTCCTGATCACGGCGTCGATGGCCATGGTTGTCGCCTCAAACTGTTGCTGCGTCAAGTCCGCGGTACAGAGCTGGATCTTCTCCATCGATTCGATGATGTGCTGAATGCGGGGAGTCCAACTTCTATGCTGCACGGATGGCCTTTTGCTCGATCCGCTTACGGATATCGGTATGTACCGCCTTGATCATGGCCAGGTCGACGCGTCGACCGAGGATCTGCTCCAGGTAGTCCCTGAAGTCGACGAACCCGAATATCCCGACCGGTGATCCGTCGAACTCGACCAGGATGTCGATGTCGCTCTCCGGTCCCGCCTCGTCGCGGGCCCCCGAGCCGAACGGCGCTAGCGACTTGACGTGGAAGCGCGCGTAGTCGTCCTTGTGGGCGCGCAGGATCGCCAGCGCCTCGTCCCGTCGCATGCCAGCCTCCTCGCGGCCGTTACCATCCTTCATCTGCTAGATCAGATGATACTTCGGTGCGCCGCTACTCCATGGTTGTCAAGTTATCTATTATCATCTATCATGGATTCTGACAACGAGATCGGAGTTCGCGACAATGAGCCTTCATAACACCGCTACGACGTCCATCAAGGGCCGCTCTGCCTCGACGAATGTTGAGCGTGCCGTCGAGCGACTACGCGAGGCAGGTCTGAGCCGCGCTCGCCAAGCATTTGTCGCCCGGGCACTGCGTGCGGTTACAGACATCGCCGAGAAGACCGATGAAGATGCGCTCGTCGAGGCGACGGCTGCACCGTCAGACTACGACGTCTTGCTCCAGGTCCTCAGCCAGCCGGGCGTGCGCGCCGAGTTGCAGGATCCGCTCGCCCTGGCGAAGCTCCGCGGCCTTGCCCGCCGCGAGCATCTGCTTGCCGCCGAGGGAGGCGTCCTGACGGTCGAGGATGTCGCCGGTTTGCTCCGCATTACTCGCCAGGCGGTTGAGAAGCGTCGCCGTGCCGGCACGCTGATCGGACTTGCGACCGGTCGGCGCGGCTATGCCTACCCGGCCTGGCAGTTCGACGCCCGTACTGGCGTCCTGGCCGGCTTGGTCGATGTCCTCAAGGCGCTCGGCGATCACGACCCCTGGATGCAGGCCATCTTCATGCTCGACTCCAACGACCGGCTCGGCGGCGATCGTCCGCTGGACGCCGTGCGCGCCGGGAGGATCGCCGAGGTCGTAGACGCGGCCGCTCTGCTCGGTGAGCATGGCGCCGTCTGAGGCAGCGCCGCCCGGACTGCATCCCGAACCGGCGGGCAATCTCTCCAGCCGAGCGTTGCCTGTCAGGGATGTGACGGGTAATCTCTATCGCTTGCACCGCGCGGATCACGATCCACTCCACTTCGGTCGATCCGCGCGGAACCGATTCGATGATCCGAACGGTCAGTTCGGCGTGTTATACGCGGGCGACAGCCCCGCCTGCGCGTTCGTCGAAACCTACGGTCGGTTGGACCACATCCCTCGTCTGTTGACCGAAAGGGAGCTCGGGGACCGCTGCCTCTCGCGTCTTGTCCCGCGCTCGCCTCTGCGAGCCGTCGATCTCTCCGCAGCTGGACTGCGGCGACTCGACGCCGATAATCGTCTCTGCGCTGGCGACTACCGCATCGCCCAACGTTGGTCGGCGGCACTGCACGACCACCCCGATCGCCCCGACAGCATTCTCTACCGATCGCGACACGATCCTTCACGCGTCTGCCTCGCGCTGTTCGACCGTGCGGTCGAGTTGATGGACGCTGAGCGATTGGGCAGTCTCATTGAGGATCGTCATTCGCGCCTGCTGGCCGAGATCCTCGATAGGTATGACTTTGGGTTGCTCTAGCGCCTGATTCGCCTTGGCGAGCCATCCCTGACCATCTGGCACGCCTCATGCGCGCATTACCGCGGAAAATGGGCATACTCAGGGCGCGGCGCAGTCCAGACGCGTGAGGGGAAGGGGCGAGCATGGCCGATGGGCGTTGCCGGGTGGTGATCGAGGGGGTGTCGCCTGAGATCGACTGCGGCCGGTTCGCGATCAAGCGCGTCACCGGCGAGCAGGTCGTCGTCGAAGCCGACATCTACGCTGACGGCCACGATGAGGTCGCCGCCGTTCTCTGCTATCGCCGGGGCGGCGAGGAGAGCTGGATCGAGATCGAGATGGCGCCACTGGTCAACGACCGCTGGCGCGCCTCGTTCCCCGTCTCCGATCTGGGCCGGTATGAGTACACGATCGTCGCCTGGGTGGATCGCTTCCGGACCTGGGAGCACGATTTGGAGAAGCGCGTCGCCGCCGGCCAGGACGTGTCGGTCGACCTGCGCATCGGCGCCGAGCTCGTCTCCGCTGCCGCCGCGCGGGCGCCGCGCGCCGACGCCGTAACGCTCCAGGGGATCGCCGAGCAGCTCGACACCAACGCCGCTGGCGCGCTCGACGCGGCGCTCGCGCCGGAGCTGGGCGAGCTGATGTGGCGCTACGCCCCGCGCGACCACGCCGTCTCATACGACAAGGCGCTGACGGTCCGTGTCGATCCCCCGCTGGCGCGCTTCAGCGCCTGGTACGAGCTCTTCCCCCGCTCGACCTCGCCGGAGCCGGGCCGCCACGGCACGCTCCGTGACGTCGAGCGGCTGCTTCCATACGTGTCCGAGCTGGGCTTCGATATTCTCTACCTTCCTCCGATCCACCCGATCGGCCGCCAGTTTCGCAAGGGGCGCAACAACACGACCGATCCCGACATCGACGATCCCGGCAGCCCGTGGGCGATCGGCGGACCCGAGGGTGGCCACAAGGACGTTCACCCGGAGCTCGGCACGTTGGAGGACGTCCGCCACCTGGCCGATGCCGCCCGCGAACGGGGGATCGCGCTCGCCCTCGACATCGCCTTCCAGTCCTCGCCGGATCATCCCTACGTCGCCAGCAACACGAGCTGGTTCCGGGCCAGGCCCGACGGCACGATTCAGTACGCCGAGAACCCGCCGAAGAAGTACCAGGACATCTACCCGTTCGACTTCGAGTCGGACGACTGGCAGGCAATGTGGGACGAGCTCACCGACGTCGTCCGCCACTGGTGCAAGCAGGGCGTCCGCGTCTTCCGCGTCGATAACCCGCACACCAAGCCGTTTGCCTTCTGGGAGTCGCTGATCGCGACGATCAAGGGCGAGTACCCAGAGACGATCTTCCTCTCCGAGGCGTTCACCCGCCCGAAGGTGATGGCGCGGCTGGCGAAGGTCGGTTTCACCCAGTCCTATACCTACTTCACCTGGCGCAACACCCGCTGGGAACTCGAGGAGTATCTCACGCAGCTGACGCGGACCGAGCTGCAGGAGTACTTCCGGCCGAATTTCTGGCCGAACACGCCCGACATCCTGCCGGAGCACCTCCAGTTCGGCGGCCGGCCGATGTTCATCGCCCGCCTCGTCCTGGCGGCGACGCTGTCATCGAACTACGGCATTTACGGCCCGGCCTTCGAGCTGCAGGAGCACCAGCCGCTGGCCCCCGGCCGCGAGGAGTACCTCGACTCGGAGAAGTACGAGATCCGGCGCTGGGACCTCGAGCGGCCCGACAGCCTCCGCGAGGTGATCACGCTGGTCAACCGCATCCGGCGGGAGCACCCGGCGCTCCAGCGCAACGACACGCTCCAGTTCCACCCGACCGACAACGACCAGCTCATCGCCTACACCAAGCGCGATGAGTCGGGTGACGTCGTCCTGACAGTCGTCAACCTCGACCCGCACCATACGCAGTCCGGCTGGGTGGATCTCCAGATTCAGGACCTTGGGATCGACCCGCACGAGGTCTTCCAGGTCCACGACCTGCTCGGTGGCGGCCACTACCTGTGGAGCGGCTACCGCAACTTCGTCCAGCTCGACCCGCAGGCGATGCCAGCGCACATCTTCCACGTGCGCCGGCACGTTCGCACCGAGCAGGACTTCGACTACTTCATGTAGCCCGGCCGCCTCAACTGGCGCGCGCGAGTGAGAGGATCGTCACCGCGGAATGGCAGCGAGAAGACGGCGGAGCGTCGAGCAGTTCCCAGAGGAGAATCCCCTCTGGTACAAGGATGCCATCATCTACCAGGCCCACGTCCGGGCATTTCGCGACTCGAACGCGGACGGCATCGGTGACTTTCCCGGCCTGATCGAGAAGCTCGACTACCTCCAGGATCTCGGCGTTACCGCGATCTGGATCCTGCCGTTCTACCCGTCGCCGCTGCGCGACGACGGCTACGACATCGCCGACTACACGGACGTCGACCCGATCTACGGCACGATCCGCGACGCCCGCGCGTTCGTCCGCGCCGCCCATGCTCGCGGCCTCCGTGTCATCACCGAGCTCGTCTTCAACCACACCTCGGACCAGCACGAGTGGTTCCAGCGCGCCCGGACGGCCAAGCCGGGCTCGCCGGCCCGCGACTTCTACGTCTGGAGCGATACCGGCGCCGAGTACGCTGATGCCCGAATCATCTTCAAGGATTTCGAGGTCTCCAACTGGACCTGGGATCGCGTGGCCGGCGCCTACTACTGGCACCGCTTCTACTCCAGCCAGCCGGACCTGAACTTCGACAACCCCAAGGTCCACGACGCGCTGTTCAAGGCGATGGACTTCTGGCTAGACGCTGGGGTTGATGGAGTCCGCCTCGACGCAATCCCCTACCTCTACGAGCGCGAGGGGACGGACTGCGAGAACTTGCCCGAGACGCACCAGTTCCTCAAGAAGGTCCGCGCCCACGTCGACGACAACTACCGGGACCGGATGCTGCTGGCCGAGGCCAACCAGTGGCCGGAGGACACTGTCGAGTACTTTGGCGACGGCGACGAATGCCACATGGCGTTCAACTTCCCGGTCATGCCGCGGCTCTACATGGCGCTGCGGATGGAGGACCGCTACCCGATCATCGACATCCTCGACCAGACTCCGCCGATCCCCGAGACGTGCCAGTGGGCGATGTTCCTGCGCAACCATGACGAGCTGACCCTGGAGATGGTCACCGACGAGGAGCGCGACTACATGTATCGCGCCTACGCCCAGGACCCGCAGGCGCGCATCAACCTCGGCATCCGCCGCCGCCTCGCCCCGCTGGTGCAGAACAACCGCCGCCGGATCGAGCTGCTGAACGGCCTGCTGTTCTCGCTCCCCGGCACCCCGATCATCTACTACGGCGACGAGATCGGGATGGGCGACAACATCTTCCTCGGCGACCGCAACGGGGTCCGCACGCCGATGCAGTGGAGCGGCGACCGTAACGCTGGCTTCTCCGACGCCAACTCGCAGCGCCTGTTCTTGCCAGTCATCACCGACCCTGAGTATCACTACTCGACCGTCAACGTCGAGACCCAGCAGGCCAACCCGCAGTCGCTGCTGTGGTGGATGAAGCGGCTGATCGCGCTCCGAAAGCGCTACCTGGCGTTCGGCCGCGGCACGATCGAGTTCCTCCAACCGGAGAACCGCAAGGTCCTCTGCTTCATCCGCTCATACGAGGACGAGACGATCCTCGTCGTCGCCAACCTCTCGCGGTTCACCCAGGCGGTCGAGCTCGACCTTTCCGCCTATCGGGGATTCTCGCCGGTCGAGATGTTCGGCCGCACCGAGTTCCCGCAGATCGGCGATCTGCCCTACTTCGTCACGCTCGGCCCGCACTCGTTCTACTGGTTCTCGCTCGAGCCCCAGCGCGTCAGCGGCGAGCGCATCACGAGCGAGGACGAGGTCGCCGCACTCCCGGTGCTGGCCGTCAGCGGCGACTGGACGAGCGTCTTCGCCGGCCGGCACCAGGATCGGCTCGCCCGACTGCTGCCGGATTACCTGCAGACACGTCGCTGGTTCGCCGGCAAGGCGCGTCGCGTGCGGACCGTGACGATCGCCGACCGGCTGACGATTCCCTACGACGACGCGGCCGCCCAATTTGCCATGCTGCGGGTGGACTACGCCGAGGGTGAGCCGGATACCTACGCGCTGCCCCTCGCCTTCGCGACCGGCGAGCGGGCGCAGAACCTGCTCCATTATCAGTCGCACGCGATCCTGGCCAGGCTCACGACCGGCGACGGCGACGGCGTAATCTACGACGCGATCTGGGATCCTGCCTTCGGCCAGGCGCTGGCGACGATGATCGCACGCAAGGGCCGGGTGCGCGGCGAGCAGGGCAGCCTCTCGACGACGACTACCAGAGTGTTCCGGTCGATCTTCTCCCCAGTCGGGGAGATTCCGGAGGCGACGAACGTCCGCGGCGAGCAGAGCAACAGCTCGGTAACGTTCGGCGACCGGCTAATCCTTAAGCTTATCCGCCGGCTGGCGCCGGGAGTCAACCCCGATCTCGAGGTCGGCCGCGCGCTGACCGAACGGACGCGATTCGACCACATCGCGCCGGTAGCCGGGGCGATCGAGTACCGGCTGCCCAACACCGAGCCGATCACCCTCGGCATCCTCCAGGCCTACATCCAGAACGAGGGCGATGCCTGGACCTACACGCTCGATGTCGTCGATGACTACTACGAGCGCATGCTGGCCGACCGGCCCGAGATCGACACCCCGCCGGTCACGACACGTCAGCTCCTCGCCGACGCGGCGGCCGAGCCGCCCGAGCAGGTTGCCGAGCTGATCGGCAGCTACCTGGCCGACGCTCGCCTGCTGGGCCAGCGCACCGCCGAGATGCACCTTGCGCTCGCCTCGCTTCGGGACGATCCCGCGTTCGCGCCCGAGGGGTTCACCGTCATGGGCCAGCGCTCGCTCTACCAGTCGATGCGCAGCCTGGCCGGCATCACGTTCCAGACGCTCCGTAGGCAGCGCGGCCGGCTGCCCGAGGAGCTTGACGCCGATGTCGGGCGACTGCTGGAGCTCCAGCCCGCCCTGCTCGATCGCTATCGCGATGTCATCGACGGGCGGATCGAGGCGCAGCGCATCCGCATTCATGGGGATTACCACCTCGGCCAGGTGCTGTTCACCGGCAAGGACTTCGTCATCATCGACTTCGAGGGCGAGCCGATGCGCGCCTTGAGTGAGCGGCGGATCAAGCGCTCGCCCCTGCGCGACGTTGCCGGGATGCTGCGCTCGTTCGACTACGCCGCCTGGTCGTCGCTCTTCGCCCTGCAGGCCAGCGGCCTGATCGCGAAGGACGACCCAGTCGGGCGGGCATGGTCGCGCTTCTGGTACCGCTGGGTCGCCGTCGCTTTCCTGGCCGGCTATCTCGGAACCGCGTCCGGCGCCAGCTTCCTCCCACGCTCCCCGGAGACCCTGGATCTGATGCTCGACATCTACCTGCTCGACAAGGCGGTCTACGAGCTGGGCTACGAGCTCAACAACCGGCCCGACTGGGCTCGCATCCCGCTCTCCGGCCTGCTCGACCAGTTCGAGCACGAGATGGTGGTGGTGTAGGCGCGATACTCGCCGGAGCGAGCGCGCCGTGCGTAGGGCAGCGTCTTGGCCTGCCCGCGGCGGGGCGCCCTCTGGGCCATGGTTGCGATCGCGTCCGGTGGGAGACGACGGGGCGACTCGAGCGTGTCGGCCCGAGTATGGTTGATGCGATGATCCAGGTGGCGTGTCTCCGGCGCATGGCGGGCCTTCGGCCCGCTGACAAGCCGAGGCATGTCCCTACGGAACGGCTACGGTCGTCGGGCTCGCATGTCGCGCACCGATCGACCAGCCTGGTGGGGCCGAAAGGATCAGGTGTCATGGCGCTTCTCTGGTTAGCGGTCGGGTTGACGCTTGTCACGCTCGTGTCATGGGTTGGGTCGCGCGTCCTGCGCGCGCTGTTCGGCCCGGGTCGCGAGCGATCGAAGTCGGCTGAGCACAACCTCGGCGAGGCCGAGCAACTAACGCGAAACCCCAAGGTGTAGCAGCTTATCCGCGGGGCGAGATGACGCGCTCGATGCCGATGGAGCTGTTGGGTGTTGTGATGGTCTGTGTTGAGTCCACGTTGCGCACTCGTCGTCGCGACCTGGTGGGATGGTTTCGTGGTTGCCTAAGGCTCGACCGACGTGAAGCCCCAGTTCACAAGAATAGCCTGGCCACCGGGAGCCAGTAGGTAGTCCATAAATGCCTGCGCCAACTCCGCATCGCCACCTGCGACTGTGGCAACCAGGTACGTGGCGATGACGTTGAACTCCTCCGGGATCTCGATGATTGCGACATCCTCGCGGATATCCGGCGTCACGTCCGAGACGTAGACGACACCAGCGTCTGCCTCGCCGAGCTGCACTTTGGTGACGACCTGGCGGACGTTGTCTTCGTGCGAGACGATGTTCGCTTCGACTCGCGATCGGAAATTCGCGCCGAACTCGGGGTCGGCGCTCAGGTTGTCAAGAATCTGCAGCGTGTAGGCGCCGACCGGCGCCGCCTCGGCGGCAACGACCAGCTTGATCCCGTCGTTGGCCAGGTCGGCCGGCGTCTGGATACTGGCGGGGTTGTCGGCAGGGACGACGATCGCCAGCCGGTTGCGCACGAAGATGACCGGCTCGCCGCTGATCGCGTCGGCGTCCTGAGCAGCCGTCATCTGCGTCGAGTTTGCGGAGGCGAAGACGTCCGCGCGAGCGCCCTCGGCAAGCTGTGTGGCCAACTGCTGGGAGCCGGCGAAGTTGTAGGTGATGGTCAGGCCGGGGTTGGCGTCCTCGAGCAGCTCTTTGATCTCGCCGAACGCGTCGGTGAGCGACGCGGCGGCGAAGACAATAAGGTCCCCCTTAAGACCAGTCGGAACGTCAGCGCTTGGCTCCGTGGCCGTGGTCGCCGCCCCGGTCGACGCGGTTGGCTCCGGCGACACGCTCGTTGCCATTGTGCTCGCGCCCGGCGTCGCTGTCGCGCCCGGCGTGTCTTCCTCGTCGTCGCCACCGCAGGCAACGACGACGAGCATCACGGCCACCAGAAGAAGCGCCACCCCCAGGCGCCACCACCCGGCGCGTCGATCCATTACGATCTATCTCCTCCGACTCTGAATACTCATATATTGAGTACTAGACCAGGAGAGTAATCAGACACTCTCGGTCTTGTCAAGCGGTCTGCCGCCCGATCGCAGACCTTGTGCGTGTGTCGCTGGCGAGGGCGAGCCGGCGGTTGCGGCGCGTGATCATGACTGCTGCGTGACGGATGCTTCATGTACCTTCGCGCTTTTCGCTCGCCGTCAGGCGGCTCACGACGACTGCACGCGCTCCCGGAGAGTCGCGGTGTCCGCCGTGTCGGTCGCGTGCGACCGGATGTAGAGGTAGCCCGCCACGACACCGGCGGCGCAGATCAGCGCTAGCTCGAAGACCGCCATTCGGACCCCCTGGTGGTCGGCCAGTGTGCCGATCACCAGGCTGCCGATCGGCGTCGAGCCCATGAATAGCAGCGTATAGAAGCTCATCACTCGTCCGCGGAGCTCCGGCGCGCTCAGCATCTGGAGACGGCTGTTCGCCGTCGCGCTGAAGGTAATGCTGAACAGTCCGAGCGTGATCAGCACGGCGATCGTGGTCGGCCAGTGCGTCGAAATGGCCAGGCCGGTCAGCAGGACCGGGAACCCGCTGGCGCCGATCAACAGCGTACGCTGCGACACGCGCCCCGTGTAGGCGATGCTGACCGCCGCGGCCAGCGAACCGATCGCCATCGACGACGTCAGGATGCCGAAGCCGATCGGCCCGGCGTCGAGCACGTACTTGGCGATCAGCGGCAACACAACCGTGAAGTTGTAGCCAAACGTCCCGATCACCGCCATCAGGATCAGCACGACGGCGATGTCCGGCGTCCGGGCGGCGTAGCGCACGCCCTCGGCGATCTGGCCGATCATTCGGCCCTTCGGCGGAGTCGGCACGTCGTATAGCTCGTCCTCGCGCATCATCGCCAGTCCGACGAGGACGGCGAGGAAGCTGATGGAGTCGATCGTGAAGCAGCCCGCGACCCCGACGAGCGCGATCGTCACGCCACCGAGCGCTGGCCCGATCAGGCGCGCTGAGTTGAACACGATCGAGTTGAGAGCAATCGCGTTCGGCAGGTCCTCCGGGCCGGCAAGCTCCTTGACGAAGGCTTGCCGGGCCGGGCTGTCGATCGCGTTCGCCGTGCCGAGGATCGCCGCGAGCACATAGATCGTCGTGAGGTGAGGCGTGCCGGCGATGACCAGCACCGCCAGCACCGCCGATGGGACGAGCTTGACCGCCTGCG
>DAOKZM010000068.1:0-7827 GCA_035325665.1 Thermomicrobiales bacterium
GGACATCCGCTGGCTTGATACTGCTCACGCCGGCAAGTATCAACATGGCTCCGAGGGCGGGCATCGCAACGTACGACACCAGGCCGGGAAATGCGACGACGAACACAGCCATCCATAGGCCCGCGAAGATGACCGACCACTTAGTGCGGGCGCCGGCGACGAGGTTGAGCGACGTCGCGCTGACTGAGCCGCCGACCGGAAGGCCCCGGAACAACCCCGAAGCCGCGTTGGCTGTGCCCTGAGCGATGAAGTCACGTGATGTGCTGCGCCGGGAGCCGTCGGGATTGGGCACGCTCTGGCTGACTCCAGCACCCTGGACGAGAATGACGACGGCGACGGCCAGTGCGCCGGTAACCCGATCGAACGAGAAGTCGGATAACGAGGGCAGCGATGGTGTCGGTATTCCACGTGGAATGACGCTAACGTCCTGAACCACCTGCACGCTGCCGAGACCGATGAGCGCCACAAGCACGGATGGGACGATAATCGCCACCAGCCTGCCGAAGTTGCCGATCGGCGTGCGAGGCAGGACGATCGCGAGCGCGAGAGCGAGGATCGCCAGAACCAGCGATACCATGTTGATGTCGCCGAGGTTGCCAAGCAGATCGAAGGTCTGGCTGATCCTGTTGTCGCCGGTCGCCTCGTATCCGGTGATGGTCGAGAGCTGGCTGAGTATCAATAAGACCGAGACACCCGTGAGAAACCCGGTCGTCACCGAGTAGGAGACGAAACGGATTAATCGCCCCAGTCCCAGAAGGCCGGCCACCACCTGGAAGACGCCGACCAGGATCACCATAACAAACATGGCGTTTGCCCGCTCCGCGGGCGGCACGTTGATGAGCGCCTGGCTCATCGTGAGCGACGCCGCAGCCGTCGTCGTGATCATCATCAGTTGCGTGCTGGAGAAGATACCGCCGATGACCGGTCCCATCATCGTGGCGTAGAGCCCGTAGACGGGGTTCACGCCAACCAGGAGACCGTTGGCCATTCCGTCAGGCACGTTGTTGATCGCGCTCGTCAGTCCCGCGATTCCGTCGTCGCGGAGCTTCGGCGGTTCTGGCGTAAGTCGCGCCGCATAGCGGGCAACGGCTTCGCGCAACACGCCGAGCCCGGGTTGGTTGTACTCGGGCTCGGCGTCGGACGAGTCTCCTTCGCGGGTACGGATGGCCATCTCCGCCATCCGCGGCAATCCCTTCGGACGCATCAGAGCCCGCTCATCAGAGCCCGAGTCGGCTTCCCGCTTCCCGAAGTGCGTCAGTCGACGCCAGATTTGCTGCTCCGATCGGTGCGGTATGTCACTTCCCGCGTGCCGAACATATCAAGGTCGAAGGGCGCCCCATCGTCGCCGATCTCATGAAGGATCAATGCGTGCAGCTTGGCGAGCATCCGCTCGACGAGCGCCGGGTTGTGATCGGGATGGTCAGCATGGGCGAGGTTCTCCATCTCGCCGGGGTCGTTCACGAGGTCGTGCAGCGTCACATCGCTGTGTGCGTACAGATCGTCGAGCGAGGATGGATTGCCGTACTCCAGCGGGCTGAACCACCGCACCAGCTTGTACTGTCCGTCGACGACGGCGCGGTAGTAGTTGCGTTTGCTGAAATCGGGCGCGCCATACTTCTTCCCGGCCTCCAGCATCTGTGCCTGCTTATCGACCTGCGCGCTGGACGGATCGAGCGTCATGTCGCTGAGCGCCTGGAGCGCGCCGGAGAGCGCCCAGTCTTTGTCGAGGAAGTTCAGCCCATCCCAGCAGATAAGCGCTCCGTCGCCCGGCGCATCGGCGCTGCCGCGCGGTCCGTCCTGCTGCGGATCGAGCACGACCGGTTTCAGGTTGCGCCCCTTGAGATGTGGGAAGCGCTCGCCGATCTCGGCGTCGCTGAGACCAGCGAACGACAGTAGCGTCGGCGCCAGATCGAGCAGTGATGCGACGGCTGGCGTGCGTTCGCCCTGCGGTCCGCCAGGCGCGCAGACCGTCAAGTTTACGATGGTTGCCTCGTCAAAGTGGATGGCGCCCTTCTGGGTCATCCGGTGCGCGCCGTTCATCTCACCGTGGTCACTCATAAACATGACGACGGTGTTCCGCCACAGATCGAGGCGATCCAGCGCCTCGAGGATGCGCAGGAACTCCGCGTCGACGCGTCGCATGCAGTTGATCAGGTAGTTGCGCCGCTTGAGCCAGAGATCGGCGCGATCGTCCGGAACCTGGCCGTAGTTCAGATCGACGTGGTCCTTGTAGTGCTGGACGGCGGGTGGCTGCAGCTTGAAGTCGTCGTCGAAGTTGTCCGGCAACGACACGTCCCACTGCTGCCCGAACCAGCCGAGTCGCTGCTCGGTGGTCTGCATGCCGGTCAGGGAGCCGTTCGGGTGTGGCTTCTCGATCGGGTCCGACTGAAAGAACATGATGTCGTGCGGGTTGATGAGGCTGCTCACCAGCAACCAGGGCTGGTCGAGCTGCGTTCCGTTCGTCTCCAGCCAGTCGATGGTCTCGAACGTCGCGGCGCCATCGAGCATGTGGCCTTGAAGCGGCGAGCCAAACATCTCGCCCCATTGCTGGTAGTCGGAGAAGCCGTAGCGTTCCAGCGCGTCTTCGCCGTGTGGCACCAGCGACAGGTGCCACTTGCCCTTGAAGGCGGTGTAGTAGCCCTGCTGGCGCAGCATGTGTCCGATCGTCGGGATGTCCTGGGAGAGCTCGTTGATCCACGAGAAGTTGGTGTTATCCCACAGTCCGGTGTGCAGTGCGTGGACGCCCGTCCACATCGTCGAGCGGGACGGCGTACAAATCGGCACCGTGCAGTACGCCCGGTCGAAGCTGACACCCTGCGCCTCGAGGCGTTCCAGCGCCGGGAACTCAACCTCCTCTGGCACGTCCATATGTGTGTCCCATTGGTCCATGCAGAGGATCAGAATGTTTGGCTGGTTCGTGCCGCCCGCGGTGGCCTCGTTCGCGTCCATGTGTCCCTCCGTGCCATTGCCTAGCGACAATCGGGTGCCAGCGCCGGAACATATGACCATCATACTCGCGTCAGTCTTTGCGGCCTGCTCCGTCTGGATCAGCCCGGCGCTCCCGTTCCCGCCCGGCGCGCGTTATCCGTCGGGGATTCGGCTTCTACGCGCCTGCGGAGCAAGCTCGCGACGGGAAAGAGGATAGCCATACCCACCGTTGATGTCACGACGACCATCACAGTGGTGTCTGGCACGCCGATACTCTGCGTCGCCACGACCGTCGCAGCCGCGATGTTGCGTTGTGCCGTGGCGAGCGCCATCTCATCCCGCGTTCCGCGTCCCGTCCTGCCGAGCAGATGGCCGATGAAGAAGGCGCCGACGATGAAGAGCAGCGCGGCAAGGATCGCGCCGGTGCCGAGTACGTTCACGAGCTGGTCAAAATTCGCGATGACCGTCGAGACCAGGAGCGCTACGAGCGCGGCGTTCGAGAGGATGCCGAGAATCGGCAGTAAACGGTGCGCCAGCGCCGGGAAGAGCTGATCGACAACCATGCCCACGACGAGTGGCAGGAGCATCGTCATAAGGAGTGGTATCGCGATGTCGGTGGCGCTGACGTCGGCCTCGGGCGCGATCAGCGGCACGACGAGCGGCATGTAGCCGATGGTGACGACGAGCAGCAGTACGAGCAGCCCGGCGGCGGTCGCGATATCGGCGCCGGCCATTTGCGCCAGCTTGATCAGGAACGGCGCCCCGGCTGCCGAATGACAGGGCTTCGGTGATGAGGTAAGCCAGTGCTGGAACCAGCACGAAGTTGGCGAGGAGCGCGCTGACCAGTAGGCGCGTGTTGCGGAGCGGGTCGATGATCTCTCGCAGCGTGTACCTGAAGCCGACCGCAAGCATGCTGCTCACGGCGAACACGAGTGTGGCGATGCTCAGCAGATCAGAGAAGAACCCGGCCATCGAGCCTCTATCCGGATCGCGTTTCGATCGTCGGCGCTTCGAGTGCTGGCTGAGCGGTTTGGCAACGCGGCGCTTGCGTGCTCCATTGTGCGGCCCGCGACGCCGATTTGCAACTACACACGAGACAATCGCTCTTACGGAGCATCTCGGGCGCAGCGGAAGCCGAGGTTACCGGTCGCGCTGTCCGGAGTGTTGCTCCCGCGTGCGGCGACCCGGTATCGATAGCAATACGACCTGTGGCAGAGGTACGAGCCGCCACGCATCACCCGATGCGTCCCGTCGGACGGTCCTCTGGGATCGTCGATCGGGCTCGTCTGGTAGTAGGTCGGACTCATCCAGTCACTACACCACTCCCAGACGTTGCCGACCATGTTGTATAGGCCATAGCCGTTTGGCGGGAAGGCGCCGACCGGCGCGGCGCCCAGGTAGCCGTCCGCGAGCGTGTTCATGCGCGGGAACTCACCGTGCCAGATGTTGCAGTGGTGGACGCCGCCGGGCGTCTCCTCGTTTCCCCACGGGAAGCGTTGTTGCTCCAGTCCGCCTCGCGCCGCGTACTCCCACTCGGCCTCGGTCGGCAGGCGCTTGCCCGCCCAGTGGCAGTAGGCGTCGGCGTCGTTCCAGGACACGTGGACGACCGGGTGATCCTCACGGCCATCGGTGGCCGAGCGCGGCCCCTCGGGGCGCCGCCAGTCAGCGCCATACACCTGCCGCCACCACGGTGCGGCAGCGACGCCACGCGTCGGGCCGGCGTCGTCGGGAAGCAATCCGGCGAACACGAACGACCAGCCATATCGCTCCGCCTCCGTGACGTAGCCGGTCGCGTCGATGAAAGCGGCGAACGCGGCCGTCGAGACGGCGGTGCGGTCGAGGTAGAACGGCTTCAGACGAACGGTGTGTGCCGGGCCTTCGCCGTCGGCCGGATGTCCGATCGTCTCGTTCGTCCCCATCAGGAACTCGCCGCCGGGGATGAGAACCATGTTGTCGTCCACCTGCTGTCCTGCTCCCCCTACGCTACTGGCTCGATGGCGGCGCTCGCATCATCGTGGCGGGTCGCGGTGGCGGACCCAAGATGCCATCTTTGCCGCTGGCCTGCCCCTCTGGATAGCGAAGGACCGGGCCGGCGCACTGTTCCCGGCCCGGTCCTTCGAGCGGCTCTGATTGGCCCTCAGTCGGCGACGGCCAGCGGCTCCTCGGCCGTCGTCGCGATGCGGCGGCCGACGGCGCGGGCGACCGCGTCCACCTGCGGCATGAGCGTGGCGAAGTTCTCGAACGTTAATGACTGCGCGCCGTCGGAGCGGGCGTGGTCGGGGTTCGGGTGCACCTCGATCATCAGCCCGTCGGCGCCGGCCGCGACGGCGGCCATCGACATCGCCGGTACGAGATACCACTTTCCGGTCGCGTGGCTCGGGTCGGCGAAGATGGGCAGGTGCGAGAGCCGCTTGACCGCCGGAACGGCGTTCAGGTCGAAGGTGTTGCGGGTGACGGTCTCGAAGGTGCGGATGCCGCGCTCGCAGAGGATCACGTTCGGGTTGCCCTGCGCCATGATGTACTCGGCCGCCATCAGCCATTCCTCGACCTGCACACTCATGCCGCGCTTGAGCATGACTGGGATGCCGGTTTTGCCGACCTCTTCCAGCAGCAGGTAGTTCTGGCAGTTGCGGGCGCCGATCTGGAAGATGTCGGTGTATTTGGCGACCAGGTCGACGTCGCCGGGAGCGAGCACCTCGGTGATGATCGGCATCCCGGTCTCGTCGCGCGCCTCGGCCATGATCTGGAGACCCTCCTCGCCCAGACCGCGGAATTCGTAGGGCGAGGTGCGCGGCTTGAACGCGCCGCCGCGCAGGATCTTCGCGCCGGCCGCCCTGATCGCGCGGGCAGTCTCGAGCGTCTGCTCTTTCGTCTCGACCGAGCACGGGCCGGCGATGACGACGACCTCGTCGCCGCCGATCTCGACACCGCGCACCGTGAAGCGGGTGTCCTCCGGGTGAAACTCGCGACTCGGCAGCTTGTAGCGCTTGGTGACGCGCAGGACCTCCTCGACCCCGCCGACGACCTCGAGGTCGGACTGTAGCTCGGGCGGGATGGGCACGCCGACGACGCCGACGATGGCGGTGTTGTCGCCGATCGAAATGTGGGTGCGCAGCCCGGCCTCCTCGACACGGTGGATGACGCGCTGGAGCTCCTGCTCCTCGTAACCCGTCTTCATGATGATGATCATCGGTCTGTCCTTACTCACTC
Source organism: Thermomicrobiales bacterium (assembly GCA_035325665.1). Taxonomy (GTDB): domain Bacteria; phylum Chloroflexota; class Chloroflexia; order Thermomicrobiales; family CFX8; genus JAMLIA01. Next base: position 6,139 of record DAOKZM010000068.1, read on the forward strand.
CCGGCCGCGAGCATCGCGGGCGGTGTCGCTGTCGTTCAGGCGCGAACCGGTTCGCGGCCCCACTCGGGGCGCAGCTCGCGGGCGCGGCGTAGATAGACGTGCTTGATCTCGGCGGCGGGCTTCTCGGTGTTGATGTGCATCATCACGCGCACGACCATGTCGAGCGCTCCCGGCACCGCCATCTCGTGGGCGCACATCAGCGGCACCAGATCGAGCCCCATCGCTCGGGCCGCGACGGCCGGAAACGTGGCGTTGAGGTCGGTCGTCGTCGTGAAGATGATGCTGACGACATCGTCCGGCATCAGCTCGTTCAGCTCCACGACCGTCCGCAGCAGCTCGTCGGTGGCTTCGAGGATGTCCTCGGCGGTGTTCGACTCGACCGTCGTCGCGCCGCGAATTGCCCGGCAGGCCATGTGCGTCCCTTCATCCATCGGCAGGTCATCCGTTTCTCGCGAGCTCAGGTCGACCGCCTCCGCCGACGCACATGGCCCTCGCCCGTCTCGTCAGTCGCCGCGCAGCATCCTCATGAATGCCGTCGCGCGCGCCGCGAGCTCGTCCGGGCGGGCCTGCTCCAGGTCGGCCAGGAGCGCGGTCCCGCAGACAACGCCATCGGCCAGCTTCTCCGCCACGACGACCTGGTCGCGCTTGGAGATGCCGAATCCGATGGCTAGCGATAGCTGGGTGTGCCGCCGCACCCGCACGACGTAGTCGCCCAGGCCGGGCGGGAGCTGGTCGCGCGCACCGGTGACGCCGGTAAGGGAGATGAGGTAGAGGAAGCCGTTGGCACGCTCGAGGACCGCCTCGACCCGTTCCTCGGTGCTCGTCGGCGCGAGGAAGTAGATGAGGTGGATGCCATTGTCGAGACACGCCGCGAGCAGCTCATCGCTCTCCTCGGGGGGCAGGTCCGGGATCAACAGCCCATCGACCCCAGCCTCGGCACATGCTCTGGCAAACGTGTCCAGACCATATGCGAATACAGGGTTGTAGTATCCCATGAACAGCAGCGGGGTAGCAATGCCGCGTTCGCGCAACCGGCGGACGGTGTCGAGCGCCAGCTGCGGGGTCATCCCGTTGTCGAGCGCGCGCTGGCTAGTGCGCTGGATGGTCGGGCCGTCGGCGATTGGGTCGGAGAACGGCACGCCCAGCTCGATGATGTCCGCCCCGCCCGCGATCAGCCCCTCGACGATCCCGACGGTATCGTCCAGCTCCGGCCAGCCGCAGGTGACGTAGGGAACGAGCGCGGCGCGCCCCTCTGCCTTGGCTCGCTCGAACGCGGCGGTGACGCGCGATGTGCCGGTCGTCGTTGTCGTCTGCTCGATCACAGCGTTACCCCCAGTGCCTGCGCGACCGTGTGCATGTCCTTGTCGCCGCGCCCCGACAGATTGATGATGATCGACTCGTCCGTCCCGTATCGCTTCGCGATGGTCTCGGCCAGGTGGACGGCGTGGGCCGACTCCAGCGCCGGGATGATCCCCTCCGTCCGGCAGAGGAGCTGCAGCGCGTCGAGCGCCTCGGCGTCGGTGACGGCGGCCGTCTCCAGCCGGCCGATCGAGTGCAGGTACGAGAGCTCCGGCCCGACGCCGGGATAGTCGAGACCGGCCGAGATCGAGTGCGCCTCGATCACCTGTCCGTGGTCGTCCTGCAGCAGGTACGACTTCGAGCCGTGCAGCACGCCGACCCGGCCGGCGG
>DAOKZM010000068.1:7837-9765 GCA_035325665.1 Thermomicrobiales bacterium
CAGGGCCACGTCTTCGTCGTCGGCGAACGGGTGGAAGATACCGATCGCGTTCGATCCGCCGCCGATGCAGGCGACGATCGCAGCCGGCAGCCTGCCGGTCGCCTCCTGGATTTGCGCCTTGGCCTCGCGGCCGATGACCGACTGCAGGTCGCGGACGATCCGCGGGTAGGGATGCATCCCGGCGGCAGTGCCCAGTAGGTAGTAAGTCGTCTCGACGTTGGTCACCCAATCGCGGATCGCCTCGTTGAGCGCGTCTTTGAGCGTCCGTGAGCCACTGGAGACCGGCCGCACCTCGGCGCCAAGCAGCTTCATGCGGAAGACGTTGAGCGACTGACGCTGGATGTCCACCTCGCCCATATAGACGATGCAGTCGAGTCCCAGCAGCGCGCAGGCCGTGGCCGAGGCGACGCCGTGCTGGCCGGCGCCGGTCTCGGCGATGATCCGTTGCTTGCCCATCCGCTTCGCCAGTAGCGCCTGGCCGATCGCGTTGTTGATCTTGTGCGCGCCGGTGTGGGCCAGGTCCTCGCGCTTGAGGTAGACCTTAGCTCCGCCCCAGCGATCGGTGAGGTTGCCGGCATAGGTCAGCGGCGTCGGCCGGCCGATGTAGGTGCGATGCAGCCCGGTCAGCTCGCGCTGGAACTCGGGGTCGACGGACACCTCGTCCCAGGCGGCTGCAAGCTCGTGGATGGCCGGCATCAGCGTCTCTGGCGCATAGGCGCCGCCGAACTCGCCGAAGCGGCCGAACCGGTCGGGCAGATTCGCGGACGGTGGGTGCTGTCGGATCGTGGTTGCCATCTCTTACCTCCCCCGTACGACGGGTACGTCGATCGGTGTCGTCGATATCGGGTCGGCGTCCGCCAGCCGGGCGGCGGCGACGAACGCGCGGATCTTGTCTTCGTCCTTGCGGCCGTCCGTCTCGACGCCGCTGGAGACGTCCACCGCGAACGGGTGGACGCGCCGGATCGCCTCCCCGACCGTGGCTGGCGTCAGGCCGCCGGCCAGGAAGACCGGGTAGCGGCGCGCGAAGTCGGCGGCGACGAACCAGTCGGCGACGGCGCCAGTGCCGCCGTACATCCCCGGCACGTGCGCGTCGAGCATGATGGCGAACGGTTGCGTCGCGCCGGTAGTCCATTCGCTGAACCGGCGCTCCTCATCGGCCCGGCCGGACGAGTCGGCCCGCACCGTCGCGATGACCGGCCGCTCGATGCCTACGGTGTCTGGCGGCAGCTCGGCGCCGGAGAGCTGGACCAGGTCGAGCCCGACCGCGTCGGCGACCCGGTTGATCGTCTCGGGCGTCTCGTTGACGAACAGCCCGACAAGCCTGGTACTCATACCGGCGAGTGACGCCACCACCTCACGTGCCTGCTGGACTGTCACGTAGCGGCTGCTGGGCGGATAGAAGACGACGCCAGCGAAGTCGGCGCCGGCCTCGGCGGCCACGACGGCGTGGCGCGGGTCGCTGATGCCGCAGATCTTCACCTGCGTCATCCGACCAGCTCCCTGATCGTGGCGGCCGGGTCGGCGGCGCGCATCAGCGTCTCGCCGACGAGGATCGCGTGGACGCCAGCACGTTCTAGCCGCGCGACGTCGTCCCGCGTCCGGATGCCGCTCTCGCCGACCAGGGTCACCTCCGACGGGACCTGCGCCGCGACGCGCTCGATCGTCGCCAGATCGACTTCGAAGGTCCGCAGGTCGCGGCTGTTGATCCCGACCAGTGTCGCCCCGGCCTCGAGCGCGCGCGCGAGCTCGCGCTCATCGTGGACCTCGACCAGCGCTTGCAGACCGTAGTCGCGGGCGGCCGCGTGGAGCTCGGCCAGCGCGGAGTCGTCGAGCGCGGCGACGATCAGCAGGGCGCAGTCAGCCCCGGCTGACCGCGCCTCGGCGATCTGGTACGTGTCGATGACGAAGTCCTTTCGCAGCACGGCGGC
>DAOKZM010000068.1:9775-11061 GCA_035325665.1 Thermomicrobiales bacterium
GTTCGGTCGCGTGGGCCAGTGCCGCGACCCGCCGCAGGTCGTTGAGCGACCCCTGGAAGAAGCGCTCGTCGGTCAGGATCGAGACCGCCGCTGCGCCGCCGGCCAGGTAGGCGCGGGCGACCGTGTCCGGGTCGGCCCCGGCGGCGATCGCGCCCTTCGACGGCGAGGCGCGCTTGAACTCGGCGATGACGGAGACGCCCGGACTGCGCAGGCGAGCCGTCATGTCGACCGCGGCCGGCATCGCTCGCGCCGACCGGTCGAGCTCCGCGAGCGGTGTTGCGATCTTTCGCGCGGTGAGTTCGCTGGCCGTGTTCGCCAGGATGTCGCGCAGGTAGGTTCCTTCGATTGCTCTGGTGCTCATCTCAGGCCGCCACCGTCTGATCGGCCGTCAGCCGGCTCGTCAGAGCGACCAGCTCGTCCAGCTTTTCTCGCGCCGCGCCGCTGTCGATCGACCTCGCAGCGAGCTCGATGCCCTCCTGGATGCTGGCAGCCGCGTCGGCGGCGTAGAGCGCGGCGGCGGCGTTGAGCAGCGTGATCGCCCGTGGCGCGCCCGGCTCGCCGGCCAGCACGCGCTCGATGATCCGCACGTTGTCGCTGACGCTCCCGCCGCGGACCTCTTCCCGCGCGTGGCGGGTGAGCCCGTACTGCTCCGGCGTCACCTCGTAGCTGGTCACCCAGGCGCTCTCGCGCATGACCATCTCGGCGACGGTGCTCGGCCCGGCGATGCCCAGCTCGTCCAGCCCCTCGTGGGCGTGGACGACCAGCGCGTGCTGGGAGCCGAGCAGCCCGAGCACCCGCGCCAGCCGCATCGCGACCTCGGCGCTGGGCACCCCGACGACCTGGTGGGTCGCCCCGGCCGGGTTGGTGATCGGGCCGAGCAGGTTGAAGACGGTGCGGATGCCGATCTCGCGCCGGACCGGGCCGGCGAAGCGCATCGCCGGGTGGAAGGCGGGCGCGTACATGAACCCGATCCCGGCCCGCTCGACGCACTCGGCGACCTGCTCCGGCGCCAGCTCGATCCGCACGCCTAACCCCTCCAGCACGTCGGCCGAGCCGCAGCGGCTGGTGGCGGCGCGGTTGCCGTGCTTGGCGACCCGCACTCCCGCCCCGGCGACGACGAACGCCGCCGTGGTGGAGATGTTGAACGTATGGCTGCCATCCCCGCCGGTCCCGCAGGTATCGACGACCGGCTCGTCGATGGCGAGCGGGACGTGGCGGGACTTGGCGCGCATCACCGCGGCGAAGCCGGCCAGCTCCTCATCGGTCTCGCCTCGGATGCGCAGGCC
>DAOKZM010000069.1:0-10422 GCA_035325665.1 Thermomicrobiales bacterium
ACGTTGCTGGAGGGGCTGGTCTGGTCGGACGGCGCCCCGGTGACCAGTGAGGACGCGAAGTTTACCTGGGAGTGGGTTAGTGACCCGGCTGCCGGGACGACCTCTGGCCCGGCGTTCGCCAACGTGGCCGACGTCGAGATCGTGGACGAGCGGACCTTCAAGGTCCATCTCACCGACACCGACCCGGCCTGGTACAACATCTTCGGTCGTGGCACCAGCAACGGCGCGCCGATCCTGCCGAAGCACCTGATGCAGGACTACATGGGCGAGAAGGCGCAGTCCGCGCCATACAACCTCAATCCCGTCGGCACCGGCCCGTACAAGGTGGCCGAGTTCGTCCCTGGCGATGTCGTCAACTTCGAGATCAACGAGAACTACCGCTTCGCTGACAAGCCGTTCTTCAAGAAGGTCGAGTACAAGGGCGGTGGCGACGCGCCGGCTGCCGCGCGGGCGGTCCTGCAATCGGGCGAGGTGGACTACGCCATCAATCTGCAGGTCGAGAAGGCGGTCCTCGACAGCCTCCTCCAGAGCGGCTCCGGCGAGCTGATCGTGTTGCCGGACGGTAGCGTCGAGCACGTCATCTACAATTTCGCCGACCCCAACACCGAGGTCGATGGCGCGGTGTCCGAGCCGTCGACGCAGCACCCGTATCTCAGCGACAAGGCGGTGCGCCAGGCACTGGCCCTCGGGCTCGACCGCGACACGATCGTCGAGCAGCTCTACGGCCAGACGGCCGACCCGACGACGAACGTCATCCCCGTGCCGGACATGTTCGTCTCGCCGAACACGAGCTATTCGTTCGATCCGAACGAGGCCGCCGGCCTCCTGGACGAGGCCGGTTGGACCGGCTCGCCGCGCTCGAAGGAGGGCGTCGAGGCGAAGATGCTCTTCCAGACGACGATCAGCCCCCTGCGCCTGAAGGCTCAGGAGATCATCAAGCAGACCTGGGACGAGCTCGGCTTCGATGTCGAGCTGAAATCGATCGACTCCAGCGTCTTCTTCTCGGCCGACGCCGGCAACCCGGACACCTGGAAGCGCTTCTCGGCCGATGTCGAGATGTTCGCCTTCAACGGGCGGCCGTTCCCGATCGACCTAATGTCGTACTGGAAGTCGACCCCCGGCGGTCGATATCGCTCAGAAGTCCAACGGCTGGTCGGGCCGCAACCTCTGCCGCTGGCAGAACGATGAGTACAACGAGCTGTTCGCCCAGGCGCGGACCGAGATCGATCCGACCAAGCAGGCCGAGCTGTTCATCGCCATGAACGACATGCTCGTCCTCGACTACGTCACTGTGCCGTTCATCGCCCGCAAGCGGGTCGATGGGAAGATCTCGCGGCTGAAGGGCAACAACCCCGGTCCATGGACCGAGGAGACCTACGACATCGCCGACTGGTATTTTGAGGACTAACGACTCGCGGTTGTCGAGGCGGCTGCCAGGCGATGCTGGCCTGGTAGCCGTCCGTTGAAGCGTGGAAGGAACCGTGATGGACCATCAGCAGGCGCGGGCGACGCTGGAGCAGCGGCTGGAGCGCGACGCCGACGCGATCCTCCAGTTCGTCCAGAAGATCGTCCAGATCCCGAGCGAGAATCCCGACGGCGACACGACCCAGCTCACCGCGTTCCTGACCGACTGGATGGACGAGCGCGGGCTGGATCACGAGGTCGTCGCCCCACAGCCGACGATGCCGAACATCGTCGCCGGGTTCGACGGCGGCGAGCCGGGCAAGCACCTCGTGCTCAACGGCCACCTCGACATCTTCCCGGCCGGCGACCCGACCCAATGGTCGGACGACCCCTTCTCTGGCGTGGCCCGCGATGGCAAGCTGTTCGGTCGCGGCGTCATCGACATGAAGACCGGCACGGCCGCCTCGTTCCTCACCTACCTGTATCTCCACGAGATGCGGCAGCAGCTCGGTGGCCGGCTGACGCTCACCGCCGTCTCCGACGAGGAGACTGGCGGCACATGGGGCGCCGGCTACTTGATGGACAACCACCCGGACGTCATCGGCGACTGCGTCCTCAACGGTGAGCCGAGCACCCCCTACACGATCCGCTTCGGCGAGAAGGGGCCGGTCTGGCTCGACATGCTCGTTCGCACGCCGGGCGGCCATGGCGCCTACACCCACCTGAGCCGGAGCGCGATCCAGGAGACGGCCGAGATCATCGGCCGGATCGAGCGCCTGGCGGACCAGTCAGTCACGCTGCCGGACGACATCCTTGCCGCGGTCGAGGCGGCCCGGCCCGAGCTGGATGCCGCGCTCGGCGCCGGAGCAACGGACGTCGTCAAGCAGGTGACGGTCAACATCGGCGTCATCCGCGGCGGGGTCAAGACCAACGTCATCGCGGCCGACTGCTACACCGGCGTCGACCTGCGCGCGCCGGTCGGCCTCTCGGCCCAGTCGCTGCTGGAGCAGTTCGAGGCGATCCTGGCTGACTACCCGGACGCCTCCTACGAGCTGTTCAAGCTCAGCGAGCCGTCGGTCTGCACACCCGACCACGAGATGGTCCGCATCCTCCAGCGTAACGGCGAGGCGGTGCGCGGCATCCGGCCGAAGCCGGCCATCAGCATCGGCGGCACCGACTGCCGCTACTGGCGCTGGCGCGGCATCCCCGCCTATGTCTACGGCCCGATCCCCTACAACATGGGCGCCGCCGACGAGTACGTCACGCTCGACGACCTCTACGGCACCGTCCGCGTCCACGTCCTCTCGGCGTTCGACTACCTCACTGGGGCGACGGAGTAGCTGAGTCATCGCCGTAAGCCGACCAAAGGAAACGCCGCGGTATCGCGGCTCGATTCCCATCACACATCCTGCCGACCCGCCGCGTGTGGGAACGCGCAATGCGGATCGGCAGGATATGCATAGACGCCGCCGTAGCGTCGAGAACCGGATCAGTCTGGGGCATCTTGGGGCCTTGCGAACGCATCCGTGGGAGGGGATTGTCCTTGGCCGGCGGACCGCGTCGTCTCCGGTCCATCAGAACCGTGGGATCTGTCCGAAGGGCCATTGACGGCAGGCGAAGGGAACGCCGTCGCGGCTTGACCAATCCCGACGAAATTGCTATGGTTTATCGGGTTATCTAGGAGTGATTCGCAACTGGGAGTGATTCTCAACGATGGCGGAGCAGGCTGAGCTCTTCTGCGAGCGGCATGATTTCCGGATGACGCCGCAGCGCGCGGCGATCCTCGAAGAGGTACGGTCGGCGACCGGTCACCTGACTGCCGGCGAGATCTTCGAGCGAGTCCATCGGAAGTACCCGACGATCGCCTACGGGACGGTCTACCGGACGCTGCACCTGTTCGCCGAGCGCGGGCTCATCCTCGAGTTCCCCTTCGGCGACCAAGCCAGCCGCTTCGACAAGCGCGTCGACCGGCACGACCACGTCCAGTGCCTCGTCTGCGGCACGCTGGTCGATGTCGACGTGCCGACGGCCCTGTTCGCCCAGCAGGTGGCGTCCGAACAGACCGGCTACCGGATCAGCGGGCACCAGACGGTGTTCACCGGCATCTGCCCAGGCTGCCAGTCGGCGGGTCACGCCCAGACTTAATCAACCTAGGGGTATACTAAGTGCGGCGAGGAGTTCGTCGCGACGGCGCGCGAGGGACGGGCGCCGGGGAAACGGATCAGTTGTGGAGGGCGCGAGCCAGGATATGAGCGAGACCCCGCTGTTTCAGATTCAGAATCTGCACGCCGGCATCGAGGGGCAGGAGATCCTGCGCGGTGTCGACCTGACGATCAACCGTGGTGAGATCCACGCGCTGATGGGCAAGAACGGCTCGGGCAAGAGCACGCTGGCCTACGCGGTCGCTGGCCACCCGAACTACGAGGTCACCGAGGGCTCCGTCCTCTACAAGGGCGAGAACATCCTCGAGATGGGGCCGGACGAGCGGGCGCAGCTGGGTCTGTTCCTGGCCTTCCAGTACCCGACCTCGATCCCGGGCGTGTCGATGGCCAACTTCCTTCGGATGGCCGCGAACTCGCGCCGCCAGCGCCGCGCCGACCAGGGTGAGGATGTCGCGCCGTTCACCCCGCGCGAGTTCCGCAAGACGCTGCGCGAGAAGATGGCGCTGCTGAAGGTGGACGAGTCGTTCGCCAACCGCTACCTGAACGAGGGCTTCTCCGGCGGCGAGAAGAAGCGCGCCGAGATCCTTCAGATGGCGATGCTGGAGCCGGAGTTCTGCATCATGGACGAGACCGACTCGGGCCTCGACATCGACGCGCTCCGCACCGTCTCGGACGGCGTCAACGCGCTGTTCAACGACAGCATGGCGATGCTGGTCATCACCCACTATCAGCGCCTGCTCAACTACATCAAGCCGAACTACGTCCACATCATGGCCGACGGGCGCATCGTCAAGTCGGGTGGCCCCGAGCTCGCGATGGAGCTCGAAGACCTCGGCTACGACAAGTTCATGGCCAAGTACGCGCCGGAGGCGTTGGCGGTCTAAGGGCCGTCCGGCTTGCCGGCTGGCAGTGCGTAAGGAGGCACGGGTGGCAACAACCGAGTTGGATTTCGGGACATATAAGTACGGGTTCCGCGACGAAGAGGACTACGTCTTTAAGGCCGAGAAGGGTATCGACGCCGAGAAGGTCGCCCAGATTTCGAAGATGAAGGGCGAACCGGACTGGATGCGCGACTTCCGGCTGAAGGCGTACGACTACTTTGCCAAGCGGCCGATGCCGAACTGGGGCGCCGACCTCTCCGACATCGACTTCGACGACATCTACTACTACATCCGGCCGACCGAGAAGCAGGGCAAGACTTGGGATGAGGTGCCGGAGTACATCAAGGAGACGTTCGAGAAGCTCGGCATCCCCGAAGCCGAGCGGAAGTTCCTGGCCGGCGTCGGCGCGCAGTACGAGTCCGAGGTCGTCTATCACTCGCTGCGCGAGGACCTCGAGAAGATGGGCGTCATCTTCCTCGACATGGACGCGGGCGTCCGCGAGTACCCCGACTTGGTCAAGCAGTACTTCGGCACCATCATCCCGCCCAACGACAACAAGTTCGCCGCGCTCAACTCGGCGGTCTGGTCGGGCGGCTCGTTCGTCTACATCCCCGAGGGCGTCCGGGTCGAGGTGCCGCTACAGGCCTACTTCCGGATCAACGCCGAGAACATGGGCCAGTTCGAGCGCACGCTGATCATCTGCGAGAAGGACTCCTACGTCCACTACGTCGAGGGCTGCACCGCGCCGACCTACTCGACCAACTCGCTGCACTCGGCGGTGGTCGAGATCATCGTCAAGGAGGGCGCGCGCTGCCGCTACACCACGATCCAGAACTGGTCGAAGAACGTCTATAACCTCGTCACCAAGCGTGCCGCGGCCTACAAGAACGCGACGATGGAGTGGGTCGATGGCAACCTCGGCTCCAAGGTGACGATGAAGTACCCGGCCGTCTGGCTGATGGAGGAGGGCGCCCGCGGCGAGATCCTCTCGGTCGCGATGTCGACCGACGGCCAGCACCAGGATGCCGGCGGCAAGGTCGTGCACGTCGCGCCGCGCACGTCGTCGCAGATCATCTCGAAGTCCATCTCGAAGGGCACCGGGCGATCGTCGTACCGCGGGCTGGTCAAGGTCCATCGTGGCGCCGACCACGTCCGCTCCAATGTCGTCTGCGATGCGCTCCTGATCGACGAGGACAGCCGGACCGACACCTTCCCCTACATCGAGATCGAGTCCGAGGAGGTCTCGGTCGGACATGAGGCGACGGTCTCGAAGGTGGCCGACGAGCAGCTGTTCTATCTGCAGTCGCGCGGCATCTCCGAATCCGACGCGATGAGCATGATCGTCAGCGGCTTCATCGAGCCGATCGCCAAGGAGCTGCCGCTGGAGTACGCCGTCGAGCTGAACCGGCTGATCCAGCTCGAGATGGAAGGGTCCGTCGGGTAGTTCGGGACACGGGATGCGGGGCGCGGGACGCGGAACTGAGCGTCCCACGCGTCCCGTATCCCACGGCCCGCGTCCCGTCGATGTGAGGGAGATGCATGGCTACGAGTATTCAGGGCGCGACGAAGGGATTCTCGCGCGAGGCGGTCGAGGAGCTCTCGCACCGCAGGGGTGAGCCGGACTGGCTGCGCGAGAAGCGCGTTGCGGCGTGGGAGGCGTTCGAGCAGATCCCGATGCCGAAGCGCACCGACGAGGAGTGGCGGCGGACCGACATCCGGCTGCTGCCGATCGACGAGGTCGCGCCGTTCGCCGAGCCGGCTGATCGGCTGACCAGCCGGGCCGAGCTGCCGGCCGGAGTGGCGGCCGAGGTCGAGGCCGCCGGTGAGGTCTCGGGCGTCGTCGTCCAGCGCGACTCGTCAACGATCTACTTCGAGGTCGACCCGGCGCTGGCTGAGCAGGGCATCGTCTTCTCTGACCTGGAGAGCGCCGTCCGCGAGCACCCCGAGCTGCTCCAGCGCTACTTCATGAGTGACGAGACCGTCCCGGTCACCGATAACAAGTTCGCCGCGCTTCACGGCGCGTTCTGGACCAACGGCGTCGTCCTCTACGTCCCGACAGACGTCGAGGTCGAGCTACCGTTCCGTGTCTTCTCCACGCAGGAGACGGCCGGGATCGCCACGTTCAACCACGTCCTGATCGTCGCCGAGGAGAACGCCGACGTGACGCTGGTGGACTTCTACGACTCGGAGACGCTCGACGAGGAGTCGATCGCCGACAGCGTCGTCGAGGTGCACGCCGCCGAGGGCGCGCAGGTGCGCTACATCCAGGTCCAGGACTGGGGCCGTCACGTCTGGAACTTCTCGACCCAGAAGGGCGCAATCCACCAGGACGCATCCGTCCGGTCGCTGAACGTCTCGCTAGGCTCGCGCCTGTCGAAGACGCTGATTGCCTCGAACCTGATGGAGGCCGGCTCGTCGGCCGAGATGCTGGGCCTCTACTTCGCTGATGACACCCAGCACTTCGACAACCAGACGCGCCAGAACCACGCCTCGCCCTACGCGTCGAGCGACCTGCTCTTCAAGGGCGCGATCAAGGACCGCTCGCGGTCGGTCTACTCGGGCGTCATCAAGGTCTGGCCGAAGGCCCACGGCACGGACGCCTACCAGGCGAACCGCAACCTGATCCTCTCGCCGACGGCGCGGGCAGACTCGATCCCGAACCTGGAGATCGGCGCGAACGACGTGCGCTGCACGCACGGCGCGACGATCGCCCAGATCGAGGAAGAGTACGTCTTCTACCTGATGAGCCGCGGGATCACCCGCACCGAGGCGGAGAAGCTGATCGTCGATGGCTTCTTCGACGAGGTGATCGAGCGCGTGCCGGTCGAGTCCGTCCAGAAGACGGTCCGGGCCGCGATCGACCGCAAGATCGGCTATACCGTCTAGGATTCTGTCGCCGTGGGGCGCGTTCGAGGTGGACGCGCCCCATGGCCGGCGCACCCACAACCCTCGCCCGCACCTCCCCGCGGGCGGACGCAACAGGAGGCCGCCGTGAGCGCATCATCCTCGTCCGCGACGACGTCGCTCGACGCCGCCGTGCTCCGCCAGCAGTTCCCGATCCTCCGCGACCCCAACCTGGTCTATCTCGACAGTGCCGCGTCGTCGCAGAAGCCCGAGCCGGTGCTGGAGGTGATGGAGCGCTATTACCGCCAGGACTACGCGAATGTCCACCGCGGCGTCTACGCGCTGGCCGAGCGCTCGACTGAGGCGTACGACGAGGCTCGTCGGCAGGTCGCGCGCTTCTTCGGCGCGGGATCGGTCGCCGAGGTCGTCTTCGTCCGCAACACGACCGAAGCGATCAACCTCGTCGCGAGGACATGGGGCGACGCGAACCTGCGGCCCGGCGATGTCGTCGTGCTCAGCGAGATGGAGCATCACTCCAACCTCGTGCCGTGGCAGATGCTCGCCGCGCGGACCGGTGCTGTCTTGAAGTTCATCGGCGTCACGGACGACGGGCTGCTGCGACTGGAGGACCTGGACCAGCACCTCGCTACCGGCCGGGTGCGCCTCGTCTCAGTCTGTCACGTCTCGAACATGCTCGGCACGGTCAACCCGGTTGAGGAGATCATCGCCCGTGCCCACGAGCGTGGAGCGCTGGTGATGCTCGACGGCGCCCAGGCCGCGCCGCACGTCGCGGTCGACCTCGCCGCGCTCGGCGTCGATTTCTACGCCGTGTCCGGCCACAAGATGTGCGGGCCGATGGGCTCGGGGATGCTCTACGGGCGGCGCGAGCTGCTGGAAGCGATGCCGCCGTTCCTCGGTGGCGGCGACATGATCCGCGTCGTCGGGCTGCGCGAGTCGTCCTGGGCCGACCTGCCCTCGAAATTCGAGGCCGGCACGCCGAGCGTCGCCGACGCCGTCGGCTTTGGCGCGGCCTGCGAGTACCTGACCGGGATTGGGATGGCCAATGTCGCCGTCCACGAGCGCGACCTGGTCGAGTACGCCTGGGGCCAGCTGCTCGAGCTGCCGGAGCTGACCGCCTACGGCCCACCGCCCGAGGGGCGCTCGGGCGCGATCAGCTTCACGATGGCGGGCGTCCACCCGCACGACATCGCCTCGGTCCTCGATGAGGGCGGCGTCTGCATCCGAGCCGGCCACCACTGTACCCAACCGCTGCACGCGCGGCTCGGACTGGACGCGACCGCCCGGGCGAGCTTCTACGTGTATAACACCAGGGACGACGTGGACCGCCTGATCGACGGCCTGCGCCGGGTGCGATCGATCTTCGGCCAGTAGCCGCCGGGCGGCAAACAGGAAGTTGCCATGTCGGACCTCTATCGCGAGCACATCCTCGACCACTATCGCAACCCGCGCAATCACGGGACCCTCGACCCGAACGACGCCACCTTCGAGGACACCAACCCGCTCTGCGGCGACCGGATCCGCGTCGACCTGCGCCTCGATGGCGACACGATCGCCGAGATCAGGTTCAGCGGCCGTGGCTGCGCGATCAGCCAGGCGGCGACGTCGATGCTCACCGAAATGGTCGCGGGCAAGACGATCGAGGACGTCAAGGCGATCTCGAAGGACGATCTCCTGGAGGAGATCGGGATTCCGCTCAGCCCGGCGCGGGTCAAGTGCGCGCTGCTCGGGCTCAAGGTGCTCAAGGCGAGCGCCTATGGCTTCCACGGCTGGCCTGGCGAAGAGTAGCCGGGCCGCATACAGGGACGGGGTCCGCCCCCGCGCGGCGGGCCGGGAGTGAGGAACGCGTGGTCGATTTCGTCTGCGTCGGCCGGGTCGGAGACCTCGGGCCGGGCGAGATGAAGGCGGTCAAGGCTGGCCGCCGCATCGTTGGCATCGCCAACGTCGAGGGCGAGGTCTACGCCTTCGACGATACCTGTACCCATGAGGAAGCGTCGCTGACCGAGGGAGAGCTTTACGACTTCATCGTCGAGTGCCCGCTCCACGGCGCGACGTTCGACATCCGCACCGGGGCGGTCGAATCGTTCCCGGCGACGGTGCCCCTGCCGACCTACGACATCCGGATCGTCGACGGCGAGATCCACGTGGCAACCGAACCGCGCGAGCGGTCCTGACGACGAGGAGATGCCAATGCCCGCTCTGACCGACGACGTGATCTTCGAGGCGCTCAAGGAGGTTTACGACCCGGAGATCGGGATCAATATCGTCGATCTCGGGCTCGTCTACGGGATCGACGTCAAGGAGAACAACGACGTCGAGGTGACGATGACCCTGACCTCGATGGGCTGCCCGCTCGGACCAGTCATCATCCAGGATATCCAGCAGACGGTGGCGAAGCTCGACGGTAGCGGCGAGACGTTCGTCCGAATCGTCTGGTCGCCGCCGTGGACACCGGACCGGATGACCGAAGACGCCCGCGACGAGCTCGGCATCTGGTAGCCCACGCGATTCCCACTCTCCGCAACCGTGAACGACCCGGCTGGCGGCCGGGTCGTATCCTTGTTGGCTGACAGGGGGAGCGAGCGAAGCGATGTCGACCGAGTCCACCAACAGCAATCCGACGTTGACGCAACCCGAGCCGAGCGAGGAGCGCTCCGCCGCGGACCGGCTCGAGCAGCTGATCCACGCGCAGCCGGAGCTCGTATCGACGGCGATCACCGCCAACTTCGACGCGATTCGCGAGTCGGCCACGCTCGTCGCGGCGGCCCGGCGGGTGCGTCTGGCCGGCGCCGGTCACAGCGCTGCCGTTGCCGAGGTCGGCGAGCACCTGCTTCGCTCGGTCGGCATCGACGCCCGCGCGACCCACGCGTTCGACCTCGCCACCTACCCGCCGGGGTTCGATGCCAGCGATCTGCTGGTCGCCGTCGCCAGCGGCGAGGATCGCGCCTTCGCCTCGCGGGCCGTCCAGCGCGCCAGCCACGCCGGCCTGCCGTCGGTCGCGGGAGAATATCTCGCCAACGGTGACATCCAGTACATCCAGTTCTGGGACCCGGCCGTGGCCGGCTATGCCATGAACATCCTTGCCGTGGCGGCGCTGGAGGGCAAGGGCGACC
>DAOKZM010000069.1:10432-10948 GCA_035325665.1 Thermomicrobiales bacterium
CGGTCGCGGTCGTCGCCCCGAGCGGGCGGATCTCGAACGCGACGGTGACGATCCCGGTCGGCCCCGACGCGGAGCCGCCAACCGGCCTGGCCTGTGTGCCGGCCGGCGTCGCGGCGCTTGCCGCTGTCGCTGGCCGCTTCGAGCCACGCTCGTCGCTGGCCGAGTCGCTGCCGGCGCTCCGCGAGGTCGTTCGCTCGATGGTCGCCAGCCGCGACGTAGCGGCCGAGGTCGCCGCGCCGCTTCCCGACCCCGAGCGCCGCCTGTTGCTTGTCGCGGCCGGCCCGGCCATGCCGCTCGCCCGCGCAGCGGCGCTGGCGCTCGCCGAGACAGGCGGCCTGCTCGCCGTCGCGCAGGTGGTCGAGGACGTGATGCTCGGCGGGCTGCGGGCGCTCCGGCCGGGCGACCTGGTCGTGCAGATCGCACCGGCCGGGCCGGCCGACGCACGCCACCGCGACCTCGCCCGCGTCTGCTCCGCGGTGGGCATCGAGCGCTGGCGGATCGGTGGCGCCGCCGACG
>DAOKZM010000070.1:0-207 GCA_035325665.1 Thermomicrobiales bacterium
CTGGCATGGTCGACGGCGCGATGATCGACGAGCTGGCCAGCGTCATCGCCCGCTTCCACGACCGCGCCGAGCGTGGCCCGCGGATCGACCGCTTCGGATCGCCGCGCGTGATCGCCCGCAACTGGCAGGAGAACTTCGACCAGACCAGGCCGTTCGTCGGGACGACGCTCGATGCCGGCCAGGACGAGCGCATCCGCCAGTGGGTCG
>DAOKZM010000070.1:217-1010 GCA_035325665.1 Thermomicrobiales bacterium
CGGCCTTTCAGCGCGACGCGCGGCCGCTGTTCGAGCGCCGCGTCCGCGAGGGACACGTCCGCGACTGCCACGGCGACCTGCGCCTCTCGGCGGTCTGCTTCCGGGCGCCCGGCGACATCTGCGTCTACGACTGCATCGAGTTCAACGCGCGCTTCCGCTACTCGGACGTGGCCGCCGACATCGCGTTCCTCGCGATGGACTTCGACCGCCACGACCGGCCCGACCTCGGTCGGCGCTTCGCCCGGCAGTACGTGACCGCCTCGGGAGACGCCGGGCTACTCGACGTCGTGCGGTTCTACCAGTGCTACCGGGCGTTCGTGCGCGGCAAGGTCGAGAGCTTCCAGACGGCCGAGCCGGAGATCCCGGCCGCGCAGCGCGAGCGAGCTGCCGAGCGCGCCAGGCGGGCGTTCGCCCTGGCCGACGAGTACACCACGAGAGAGGACCGGCCGCGACTGGTCGTCATGGCCGGGTTGTCGGGGACGGGCAAGTCGGCGCTGGCCGGGCGGCTGGCGACCGGGCTGGGCGCGACGGTCGTCGCCTCGGACATCGTCCGCAAGGCGCTGGCCGGCCATGCGCCGACCGAGCGGCTCGGCAGCGCGTTCGGCGGCGGGATCTACACGGCCGAGCGGACGGAGCGCACCTATGCCACGATGCTGGCCGAGGCCGAGCGGCTGCTGGACGCGGGGGAATCGGTGATCCTCGACGCGACCTATGTCCGGGCGGGCCCCCGGCAGGCGGCGCGAGAGCTGGCGAGCCGCGCCGGAGCGAGCTTCAGCTGCGTCGAGTGCGTCGC
>DAOKZM010000070.1:1020-4613 GCA_035325665.1 Thermomicrobiales bacterium
CCGACGACGAGACGGTCACGGCGCGACTGCTGGCCCGCGAGTCGGACCCGACCGCCGTCTCGGACGCCGGGCTGGCGGTCTGGCGCGAGCAACGACGGCGCTTCGAGCCGGTCGTGGAACTCGGCGCGGGCGAGCATGTCGTCGTCGATACAGTCCAGCCGCTCGACCAGGCGGCCGGGGATGCGTTCCAGGCGATCGCGTAGGGCGAGGTCAGGCGCTGGTGTCGTCCGGCGTGCCAGCTGGCGGCGGGGATTGCGGAGGCCTGGAGGCGGACTCGCGCCGGCCGCGGAACCAGGTATACAGCGGCACGGCGGCCATGATCGCGACCAGCACGAGCGCCTCGTCCCAGCTGAACTTGCCCGAGTGATAGATAGGTAGGACCATGTTGACTCCAGTCCGGTCGGCGCCTCCGGACCGAAGTATAGTCCGCCAGCGAAGCGGCTACGGCACGCATCGTGCAACCCGGGACAGGGTGAATGTCGCTGACCAGGGAGAGGAAGAGGACATGGACGACCAGGGATCGGGATTCCCGAGTTGGCTGCTGCTGCTCGCGCCGCTTGCGATCGTCGGCATCATCTGGATGATGCGCCGCTCCAGCTCGGAGACGCGCGTCGATAAGGCGATGAAGCCGATCAGCCGGGCGATCGACGACTCGGAGCTTCCGGATCGCGCCAAGTCGATGCTGCTGAACACGGTCGATGAGGTGCGCCAGGCGCTGAACACGATCGGCTCGACCGCCAGCGAGATGGCCGAGCGCTAGTCCGCGCCAGACGACGAGGGGCTGACAGGGCCGGGGCGATGCCCCGGCCCTGTGTCGTCGCCCGAAGATCTGTCAGACGGCCCGGCGCTGGGTCGCCGTGGCGAGCGCCGGTTCGGCGGCAGGGCGAGCCGGCCGGCCCTCGATGCGCAGGTCCGGCAGCCAGCCGAGCCAGCGAGGCAGGTACCAGTTAGCCTTGCCCAGCAGCGCCATGCTGGAGGGCGCCAGCACCGAACGGACGATCGTCGCGTCGAGGAAGATCGCGACCGCCAGGCCGAAACCCATCTGCTGCATCTCGACTAGGCTGCCGGCGGCGAATGCGCCGAACACCGCCACCATGATCAGCGCCGCGCCGGTGATGATCCGGGCGGTCGCCTGGAGGCCGACGGCGACCGACTCGCGGTTGTCGCCCGAGCGATCGTAATGCTCGCGGATGCGGCTCAGCAGGAAGACGTGGTAGTCCATCGACAGGCCGAACAGGATGCAGAACAGGAAGACCGGGATCCAGGTCGCGATCACCGGCGTCTGGACGAAGCCGAAGAGCTCGTTGCCGATCCCCTTCTGGAAGACCAGCACCAGCGCCCCGTAGGCCGCGGCGACCGAGAGCAGGTTCATCAGGATCGCCTTCAGCGGCACGATGATCGAGCGGAAGGCGAGCAGCAGCACGACGAAGCTGAGGCCGAGGACGAAGGCGAAGACGAACGGCGTGTAGTCCTGCATCAGCAGGTTGAAGTCGTGGTTCATCGCATCGTCGCCGGTGACGTAGACCTGCGCGTCGACGCCGGAGAACGCGACCGGAATCGTCTCGTCACGCAGCCTCTCAATCGCCGTCTCGCCGGCCGGCGTGCTGCCGTCGATCGACATCGGGGCAGAGACGACGGTCAGGTCGTCAGCCGGGCTCGTCTCGACCGTCGCCGGGCCGTACAGGCCGCTATTGGCAAGTCCGGCGGTCAGGCGGTCGATCCCCGCGCGGACGTTAACGTCGTTCGCGTTGCCATCGATCACGACCTCGACCGGGGAGATCATGCCGGCGTAGAACTTGTCGCTCAGGAGCTCGTAGCCGCGCTTGACGTCGGTCTCAGGCAGCGCCTCCAGGCCGGGCTGACCAGTATGCAAATCGACGTAGGGGATGGCCAGCGCGACCAGCAGGCCGGCCGCCAGGACGACACTGGCGACGCGGTGGGCCATGACGACCTTCGTGACACGGCCCCAGAAGCCGGCATGGATCGTTTCGCTATCGAGCTTGCGCTGGACGGCGATGTGCAGCGGGTCGTCGTAGCGGCGCTTGCGCGGCCAGTCGATCCGGTCGCCGAGTAGCGAGAGCAACGCCGGAATAAGGGTGGCCGAGGCCAGCACCGACACGAGCACGACCAGCGCGGCTCCGGTGGCGAGGCTGCGGAAGACCGTGATCGGGAGGATGAACATGCCGAACAGGGCAATCACGACGGTCAGGCCGGAGACGACGACCGCCTTCGTCGCGGTCGAGCCGGCCAGCTCGATCGCCTCGTGGCGTGGCGTCCCGTGGCGGCGCTCCTCGCGGTAGCGCTCGACGATGAACAGCGCATAGTCGATCCCGACCGCCAGGCCGATCATGACGATGATGTTCATCGTTATGTCGTTCAGCGCGTGCCACTGCCCGATGACCGTCGCCAGCCCGGTCGTGACGACGATCGAGACGAACGCGACGACGAGCGGAACGCCCGCGGCGATAAGCGCGCCGAAGACGACGACGAGGATCAGTAGCGCGACCGGCAGCCCGAACATCTCGGCCCGCCCGAGGTCGCGCTCGGCAACGGCGCTGTAGGCGTGGTCGCCGCTGACGTTACCGACGCTGAGGACCTCGACGCCGTCAGTACCCTGGGCCTCGATCGCGCGCATGTAGTCCGGTCCGCGATCGACCATGTCGGCGAACTCACCAGCCAGCGTCACCGGCAGGATCGTCGTCATCCGGTCAGCCGAGACGAGCTGCCCAGCGGCCGGGTCGCCGGCCGGCAAGTCGAGATAGCTATGGACGTCGGCAACGATCCCGTCCAGCCCGCGCAACGCGGCCGTCGTGTCACGGACCACCTGCTGGAATGCGGGATCGTCGATGGTGACGTGGTCGCTGGTGATGACGACGGTCTCGGTCGCGGCCTCCGCCCCGCGAAGCCGCTGCTCGATGAGGTCCTGTCCCCTCACCGACTCGGGCTTGTTGGTGAAGCTCTGGTCACTGGTGATCGGGCTGGGCAGCGCGCCCGAGACGACGACCGCCATCACGATCATCAGCACCCAGATCGCGACGACCCGCCAGGGGCGCCGGGCACTCCATCGTGCCATCCCTCGCGTCGATGGTACCTTCATTGGTCCCTCCATATCGCTGACGGTGCGGGATACGTTCGGCCCCGCTGACTCCATCAGCCTAGGGACGGACAGGTCCGCCATCGACGGGGGAGGCGCGAAAGTTCGTGGTGGGGTTATCCCTACTGGATGGGGCGCGGGACGTGGGACGCGGGACGCGATGGAGACGTTGGGCCGAAGGTCGTAATCGTTTATCGCGGATCGGTCATGCTGAAGGGCAACCGCCGACACGGTACCATCCCGCGTCTCGCGTCCCGACGTCCTACCCCCGCAGATACGCCAGCACCGCCAGCACCCGTCGGTGCTGGGTAACGGCGTCGTCGAGGCCGAGCTTGCTGAAGATGTTGCTGATGTGCTTTTCGACGGTGCCCTCGCCGATGAAGAGGCGGCCGGCAATGGCGGTGTTGGACTGGCCCTCGGCGATCAGGGCGAGGACCTCCTGCTCGCGGGCAGTCAGCTCGGCCAGGCGGTCGTCGCGGCGGCGGCGGGTGACCAGCTG
>DAOKZM010000070.1:4623-5724 GCA_035325665.1 Thermomicrobiales bacterium
GGAGACGACCTCGGGGTCGAGGACGGTGCCGCCACCGGCCACCTGACGCAGCGCGGTCAGGAACTCACCAACGTCGGCGACGCGATCCTTGAGCAAGTAGCCGACGCCGGCCGCTCCTGTCCCCAGCAGCTCGCCGGCATAGCGTTCCTCGACGTACTGGGAGAGGATCAGGACCGGCGCGAGCGGGACGCGGTCGCGCGCCGCGATGGCGGCGCGCAACCCCTCGTCGCGAAATGTCGGCGGCATCCGCACGTCCACGATCGACACATCCGGCTGCTCGGCGACGATCGCCTCGACGAGCTCCGGTCCGGAGCCGACGGCCGCGACGACCTCGTGGCCGGCGTCGGTCACCAGCCGGACCAGGCCCTCACGCAGCAGGACGGAATCCTCGGCGATCACTACGCGCACGGCAGCTCCGCGTGGATGCGGGTGGGGCCACCCGCCGGGCTGTCGATGGTCAGCGTGCCGTCAGCTCCGGCCACCCGATCGGCCAACCCGGCCAGTCCGCCGCCCGGCGTCGCCGCCGCGCCGCCGCGGCCGTCGTCGGTTATGTCGAGCTTGAGCATGCCATCCTCCAGTCGGGCGCTCACCCGCACGGCGGTGGCGTCGCTGTGACGAGCGACGTTCGTCAGGGCCTCGGCGACGACGAAGTAGGCAGTCGACTCGATCGTCTCGGGCAAGCGGCCCGGCAGGTCGATATCGACGGTTACCGGTACCGGCGAGCGGCCGGCCAGCGCCGAGACGGCCGGGTCGAGACCGCGGTCGGTCAGGACGGCCGGATGGATGCCGCGGGCGAGGTCGCGGATCTCGCGCATCGCCAGCTTGGCCTCCTCGTGTGCCTCGGCGACGAGCGTCTTGGCCGCCTCGGGATCGCTGTCCATCTTCTCCTTTGCCATGCCGAGGTCCATCGCCAGCCGCACCAGACGCTGCTGGGCGCCGTCGTGCAGGTCGCGCTCGATCCGCCGCAGCTCGTCGACCGAGGCGCTCGCCGCCCGGGAGCGGCTCTCGGTCAGCGCCCCGACGCGGGCGCTGAGGATAGCCTCAAGGTCGGCGCCAAGCAGGTGCCGCGCCAGCCAGGCGTGCCCGCGGACCATGCCGATC
>DAOKZM010000070.1:5734-10945 GCA_035325665.1 Thermomicrobiales bacterium
GGAATTCCAATGACTGCCACGACGATCGCCCCGGGGAGAGTGTCCACGCGCCAGCTGCCGACGTTGACATTGGCCTCGCTCCCGATCCAGTACCACGACGGAGCGGTGACCATCGAGAGAGCCACCGAAGTCCAGGTGATGGCGATGACGAACTGCGCCAGGCCGATCGGGAAGAGCAGGAACAGGTAGAGCAGGTCGAGCCAGACGGCCTTGTCGCGCAGCCGGACCTTCAGCTTCTCCCAGAGATTGCCATCCGGAAGCGGCTGGTACGGGTCGGCGATCTGCACGCCGAGCATGGCGTTGAAGCGCGCCCGCTCGAGCTTGGCGCCCCAGACCCAGAAGACGAGCGTCCCGGCCAGCAGCGGCAGGCCGATCAGGGTGATCGCGGTGCTGATACCGGTGGCCAGCAGCGTCACGAGCGCGACGAACCAGAACAGGCCGAGCGCGAAGCTCAGCAGGATGAAGAGAAACGAGACCCACGTCTCGCGTGCCACGAGCAGGCGGAACGGGTTCGCGAGCGACGCGCGCTCCGGGCGTGTGGTCGGCCCCAGGACCCCGGCCATCGAGTGATTCCTTCCAGCGGCGCGGGCACGAGAACCCGCGCGGATCGTACGTCAACACCAGTAGTCTGGCGAATAGCACGCCGCGCGGGAACGCCGCTGGCTGGAATCTTCGTGGTAGGGATAACCCCCGCGCCGCCGGGCTAGAGGAGCCAGTACAGCAGCGCGGCGCCGGCGATGATGATCGCGACGATCGTGATGCCGGCCGTCATGCCGATCGCCGTGCCGGCCGTGTCCTCCTGGCGCCGGTCGGGCTCCTGCTCGCGGATTCGGTCCAGATTCTCGCTCATCGCGTCTGCCTCCTCCCGCATCAATCACGCGAATACGCGGTAGGAGGGCGCACGGCATGTGCCATGGACGCAGGGCGTCAGTAGAGTGAACGAGCGATCGCGCCCGCGCAGCAGCCGCGCGCATCCTTCACCGTGAGGGTTACCCCGACCGGTTCTGCAGCTACCCCCGTTTCTTGTCATTCTGAGCGCAGCGAAGAATCCGCCCCTCTGCGTTCGTCCGCAACCGACCGGGGAGGAACGGATCCTTCGCGTGCGCGCTCAGGATGACAAGCCAAGGGGCCATCTGCCGCCCCGTCCAGGTCCCTGTGGCGCACGACTCACGGCAGAAGGTAGGTCCACTCCTCGGTCGAGAACTTGGCGCGCACTAGCTCGACGGCAGCCTGGTGCTCGGCGTCGCTGATCTCGCCCAACTCGCCGCCGGTCAGCTCCATGAACCGTTCGGTCAGGGCGTGAAAGAAGGTCTCGCGCGGCAGGTTTGTCTGCTGGCGCAGCGGTCCGACGCGCTTGTCGGCGCTGCGCAGCCCCTTGTCCGACAACTTCTCCATCCCGATCCGCAGCACCTGGAGCATCAGCGTCGGGTCCATCTCGTAGGAGGCCATCGTGTGATGCAGCACAGCGCCGAAGCGCCGGGCCTGGGCCGCGCCGCCGATCTTGCCGCCCGACGAGGTGATGTCGTTGAGCGGCGCGTACCAGGCGTCCACCCCCAGCTCGCGGAACGTCTCAACGACCCAGCTGTCGAGGAAGGCGTAGGACTCCGGGAACGACAGGCCACTGACGAAGTCGGGCGGGGCATATAACGAGTAGGTTATGTCGAGTCCTGGCTCGGTGAACATCGCCCCGCCACCGGTGATGCGTCGGACGATCTGGACACCCAGCTCGGCGGCGTTCTCGACTTGCACCTCGTTGCGCACCGACTGGAAGCGCCCGATGACGACGACCGGCGCCGCCCAGCCCCAGAAACGCAGCGTCGGCCCGCGCTCCCCCGCGCCGACCCGGCGCGTGAGGACTTCGTCGAGCGCGATGTTCATCGCCGGCGGCATCGGCGTCGACGGGATGATCTCCCACTCGTAGTCCCGCCAGCGGGCGTCGGCCTCGGACGGGTATCCTTGCTCGTTGCGGCTCATGCTAAAGCCCTCCGTACCGCGATCGCGATCGCCTCCGGGGAGAAGCCGAGCATCTCGGTCCCCTCCGGCAGAGCGTCGGCGACCGACTGGGCGATCCGCTCCTCACTGGCGTCGGCCGGCAGGCCGTCGAGGGCGTCGGCAATATGCTCCAGCGCCTCCTCGGGGTAGAGGAAGAAGTCCCCCGACACCATCACGCCGGTCAGCCGCCCGTCGGTGACGTCGAAATCGACGACGACGAGCTTGCCGCCCGGCGTCTTGTACTCTCCATGCATCGTTTCCACCTCTCGGCCGCGTCAGGGAATCTGGCTGGTCGAGCTCAGCGTCGCGAATAGCTCGACGCGCGCCGGCTGACCACCGACCGCCAGCGCGACCTCGACCGGCGCCTCGCCGCGGGCGGGCAGCACGTCGATGAATGCCAGCCCGCCGCCGATGATCGCGTCGTCTGCATCATAACCAACCGCGAACACCTCGACCGAGCTGAGGTCGACATCAAGGCCGTTGGACACGACACCGGAGGCACGCGGCGTGAACGTGTCCGGCAGGAGCTGGACGTCGCCGACCGCCAGAATACCGGCGGCCGCGTTCACCTCGCTGTACGACCGACCGAGGACTTGGACGTCGACGCGATCCGGCACGATGCCGTCCGGGGCGAAGACCGAGCCGCCGACACCAAGCCGCTCCCCCGGCAGCAGGACCGAGACGTAGGAGGCGTTCGTCGCCAGCACCGTCCCGTCGGTCGCCCAGGCCGTCACCTGATAGAGGACCGGCTCGACCGCCAGGGTGTCGTTCGGGTTGTGGAGCAGGAAACCCCAACCGATCTCCCCGCTGGCCGCCGCGATCCCCCAGCCCTGCTCATCGACGGCGACGGCCGATTGTGCCTGATCCAGGCGCGCAACCTCGTCGGCGTGGACGGTCGCCGAGGTCATCACCGGGTAGAGCTCGATCCGTGCCGGCTGGCCGACGCTGGGGATCGACACCTCGACGCCGACCGACTGGTCGGGGAGGATGAACGGCAGGTAGGCGTTGCCGCCGCCAATGATCGCGTCGTTGCGGTCGAAGCCGACGGCGTAGACCTCGATGTCCTCGACCGGCCGGTCGAACTCGACGCTGGCAACGCCGGTCACGATCGGAAAGAGCGATCGCTCGAACCAGGTCACGTTCTCGATGACGATCGCCGGCTGGATTGGCGGAATCGCCAGGTGGCCGGGACGCAGGTCCACCCGCATCGACCGGGCGATCGCACCCTCCGGCAGGAAGGTTGAGCCGCCGATGCCGATCTCGTCGCCGGGCATGATGAAGTCGATGTACCCCTCGTCGGCCTTGATCGTCTCGCCGGTGTCGTCGACGAAGGTCAGGACGTAGGCGGTATCCAGCACGGCACTGGCCCGATCCTGATTCGAGACGAGGAAGCCCCAGCTCACCTCGGTGTAGGCTTCGGCCTGACTGTAGCCCCACTGCTCGACCCGCAACGACCCGGCGGGCGCCGGTAGCGTCGCAGTCGGCGTCGGCTCGGTCTCGCTGGTAATGGCAGTCGGATCCGGCCCGGCGACGAACGTCGGCACGACGGCCGTCGGGATCGCGACGCTGGTCGGCGCGGACAGCCCGGGCGTCTCGGTGGCCGGCTCGGCGGGGGTTGCGGTCGCCTCGGCGGGCGGCGCCGTCGCGCCGGCCACCGCTTCGCTGCTCGCCGTCGGCGTCGTCACGGCGCCCGGAGGCTGGGTCGCGCTCCCACCGTCCTGGGAACTACAGGCCGCCAGCGACGTCGCGACCAGCAGCAGGATGGCGCACAGCAGAGAGTGGCGCATGTCGCCGGTTGTCCTGTCCCCTGCGTCGGCTGGCCGACCCTACGCGCGGCAGCCCCGATGCGCAAGTGTATAGCCCGGAGCCGGAACCGTGCCGCGAGACGCCCGGCAATGGGCCGACCGGCCCGAGGCT
Organism: Thermomicrobiales bacterium; assembly: GCA_035325665.1. Classification (GTDB taxonomy): domain Bacteria; phylum Chloroflexota; class Chloroflexia; order Thermomicrobiales; family CFX8; genus JAMLIA01. The sequence goes on from DAOKZM010000070.1 coordinate 9,644, forward strand.
GTCACACAACTGATGCGGAATGTGCGCGCATTGCGATGCGATCGTCACTGCCGTAGCGATAGCGTGAGGTCAGCCATGTGAGGGCCGGCCTCCGGTCGCAACGAGTGGGAGGTTCCTATGAACGCGGTACGTCGATCATCAGCATCGCGCTCGCTCAGAATGGTTCGTGCCATGCTTCTCGCGGCAGTCGTCATTGCGACGCTCCTTCTCGGCGCTGCCTGTGGGTCGGACGACGGAAACGCGCCGGACTTGGACGATCCATCACGGACCGGCCAGGAACTGGTCGAGAAGTACATGTCCATGCTCGCCGATCAGGACGCCGATGGCCTCGACGACTTCCTGTCGGACGCGTTCATTCGCCAGGGCGCCGAGGGACAATTCGCGACGAAGGACGACTACCTCGCCAACCTGCCGCAGATCGCCAACTACACGATCGACGAGGTGACCGGGCAGCAGGACGATGACGCGCTCGTCGTGCGTTGGCAGTTCACCGTCGAGGAGACTGTCAGCGGCCAGGCGCTGCGGGCCGAACCGTCGCCACGGCTGGCGACGTTCATCTGGAGCGACGGCGACTGGCGGCTCCTGTCGCATGCGAACTTCAACCCGCCTGCCGAGTAGCCCGGGTCAAACACCCGAGCACACCCATCCCCCTCGCCGCTGCCTGCGGGTAAGATGCGCGGGACACGCGCCGGGCGGGCCGAGTGGCGACGAGGAGGGGTGAGCCAATGGCGGAGACGATCGACCGACAGCGACTCGAACGGGCGCTGCACGACACTAGCGGGACCGTGAGCGTCCGCGGACTCGACCAGCCGGTCGAGATCGTCCGCGACAGCCTCGGCATCCCCCATGTCCGTGCCGCCAGCCTGCGCGACGCGTTCTTCGGCCAGGGCTTCGCCCACGCCCAGGACCGGCTTTGGCAGATGGTGTTCGACCGCGCCCGCGCGGCCGGCCGCGGCGCGGCGCTGGCCGGCCGGACGCTACTCGACAGCGACATCCTGATGCGGCGGCTCGACCTCGTCGCCAGCGCCAGGGCCGACTACGAGGCGTTCGACGACGACACGCGGACGATGCTGGATGCGTACACGGCCGGCGTCAACGCCTTCATCGACACGACCGCGACGCTGCCGGTCGAGCTGGACCTGCTCGGCGTGACGCCGGAGCCATGGCAGCCGTGGGACGCGGGCGCGATCTTCAAGGTGCGCCACGTCCTGATGGGCGCCTGGGGCTCGAAGCTCTGGCGGGCACGGATCCTGGCTGCGCTCGGGCCGGAGGCGGGCCCGCCGCCCCGCATGCGCGGCGGCG
>DAOKZM010000071.1:0-8918 GCA_035325665.1 Thermomicrobiales bacterium
AACGCTATGGGGCACGGCTCTGGATCGACATCGGCCCGTTCCCCATCCAGACGTCGGAGATCACCAAGATCGCGATGGTGGTCTTCCTGGCGGCCTACCTCGCTGAAAACCAGGAGCTGATCGTCTCGACCTACCGCCTCGGCCCGCTCCGTCTCCCGCCCATTCCGTACCTGCTGCCGTTGATCCTGATGTGGGGATTCTCGATGCTGGTGGTCGTCGCGCAGAACGACCTCGGTACGGCGCTGCTGTTCTTCGGGGTGTTCCTCGCCATGCTCTACATGGCAAGCGGCAAGCTGTCGTACGTCATAGCCGGGCTTGCCGCGTTCGCCGTCGGCGTCTACGCCGCCTACAACCTGTTCGGCCGGGTGCAGCTTCGCGTCGCCAACTGGCTCGACCCCTGGCGCGCCCCAATCGACGCCGGGGCCCAGCAGATCCAAGGCGAATACGCGATGGCAACTGGCAAGCTCTTCGGCGCCGGCCTCGCCCAGGGTCATCCGACCTACATCCCGGCCGTGCACTCGGACTACATCTTCGCCGCGATCGGCGAAGAGCTCGGGCTGCTCGGGACGGTTGTCGTCCTGCTGCTCTACCTACTGCTCGTCTTTCGCGGCCTGTCCATCTCGCTGCGCGCTCGCGACAGCTTCGGGCGCTATCTCGCCGCAGGCTTGACGACCATCCTGGCGATTCAGACGCTGATCATCGTCGGCGGGACGGTCCGGCTGATCCCGCTGACCGGCATCACGCTGCCGTTCATCAGCGCCGGGGGCAGCTCGCTGCTCACTAACTTCGTTATCATCGGGCTGCTGCTACGGATCTCCGACCCGGATCTGGCGGGCTAGATGAGCACGTTCCTGCGCTTCGCTTCCTTCGTCGCCGCGCTCCTGGTCGTCGGGTACGGACTCGGCGAGACGAGCGACCAGGCCGACGAGAGGTGGCTGCTCCTGCTGGCCGGCGCTGGCGTCATGCTGGCGCTCGCCTGGTGGCCGCGCGGGACGCGGTCGCTGCCGATCTACAACCGGACCGTCCTGCGCTGGGCGACGATCCTCGTCGTCGGCTTCACACTGGTGACGATTCAGCTCGTCAGGATTCAGATCGTTGAGAGCGGTCGGATCGCCGCCCGCAGCGCCGAGACCGCGAGCGGGCAGGTCGTTCAGAACCCGCGCGAGCGGCTACGCGCGCTGCAAGTTCAGCGTGGCTCGATCGTCGATCGCAACGGACAGGTGCTCGCCGAGTCGGTCCAGATCGACGACGGCACCTATGTCCGGCGCTACCCGAACACCGAAGCAGCCGGGCTGATTGGCTACTACTCGCCTGCGCTATACGGGTCGACGAACATCGAGGATGAGTACGATGAGTATCTGGCCGGGCTGACAGGTGGGAATCCGGCCGAGGAGTGGCTCAACAGCGTCATCCACGAGGACAAGCGCGGCTACGACCTCGGCCTGACGATCGACATCGGATTGCAGGCCAGGGCGAACGAGTTGCTTGCCGGCCGGCCAGGAGCGGTAGTGCTGATGGATGCAGAAAGCGGTGAGGTGCTCGCCATGGCCGGCGCGCCGTCGTTCGACCCGAACCGGCTCTACGCCAACACCGGCCAGCAGTCCGATGATGAGATGGCGGCGATCCGTGCGTATTGGGACGAGCTGGTGGCCGATCCCAACGCGCCGCTCGTGTTTCGTCCCACTCAGGGCCTGTTCAATCCTGGATCGACGTTCAAGACCGTAACCGCCTCGGGGATCGTCGACTCGGGCCGGGCGAACGCCGACACGATCTTCCGTGATGAAGGAATCTTCGAGGTCGACGGGCGCGTCATCGAGGAGGCGAATCGGCCCGACCCGAATCAGATCAACTTCACCTTGGAGGAGGCGTACGCTTGGTCGCTGAACGTCGTCTTCGCTCAGGTTGGCCTGCAGCTCGGCAGCGACACGCTTCTCGATTACGCGCATCGCTTCGGGTTTGGCTCTAGCCTCGCCTTCGACATCCCGACGGCGGAGACGCAGATCGTCTCCTCGCGCGACGAGCTTAATAACCGCGCGTTGCTGGCTGACACCGGGTTCGGGCAGGGACAGATCCTGGCGACCCCGCTTCAGATGGCAATCGTGGTCTCGACCATCGCGAATGACGGCGTCGCGCCGCGACCGATGGTTGTTGAGCAGGTCAGTGACGCGGACGGCAAGGTGCTGGAGCGGTTCAACCACGACGGCCACCGGGTGATCAGCCCGGATTCCGCGGCGATCGTGAAGCGGCTGATGGAGGCGTCCGCGGGATACGGCTACGCCAGCGGCGTCGAGATTGAGGGGGCGACGATCGGCGGCAAGACCGGCACGGCCGAGGTCGGCGAGGGTGAGTCGCACTCCTGGTACACCGGCTACGCGATCGCCGGCGACCGGCGGCTCGCCGTCGCGGTCGTCGTCGAGCACGGTGGCGCCGGTTCGCAGGTGGCCATGCCGATCGGCGCCGAGATGCTCCGCGCGGCGCTCGCAGCCATCGAGTAACGACACTGCCAGCGGCGACCTGATGCCTCGCGAGAGGCGCTACGCAGACCTGCTCAGACGGCTGTTCGACCCGGGCGTCCGCGTATGTTCGCGTGCCCGAAATTCGCGTACGAATGGCCAAATGCGGTATAATTATGCGGTTGCACTCCGAGGGAGGACGATGCGATGCGGCTGTCACACGACGAGTTCGAAGACCTGGTCGTAGCCGCGCTGGATTCGCTTCCCGAGGACCTGCTAGAGCTGATGGAGAACGTCGACGTCACCATCGAGCGCTGGCCGAGCCGGGACCAGCTCGACGACGCAGGGATTCGGCGTGGATCGCTCCTCGGGCTCTACCAGGGCATCCCGCTCACCGAGCGCCATAGCTCGTCGTACAACCTGGTCATGCCGGACAAGATCACGATCTTCCAGCGACCAATCGAGCAGATGTGCTCAACGCAGGACGAGATCGTTGATCAGGTCCGCAAGACCGTCGTTCACGAGGTTGCCCACCACTTCGGCATCGGTGAAGAGACGCTTCGAGAGCTGGGCTGGGGATGAGCGACCGGCAGCCGGGGACGGGCGATGCGCCGCTGCCCGGAGTGATCGACGCTCTCGGCGACGGATTCGCCGTAGCGATCTCGCGGCCGGTGCTGATCGTCCCGCTCGTCGTGCTGGAGCTGCTGCTTCTGCTGTCGCCGCAACTGACGGTCGGAAGGATCGCCAACGACGCGGCCGAGAACGTCCGCGGACGTGGCACGGAGTGGGCCGTCGTCGCCGATGAGATCGACGATCTGGAAAGGTATAACGTCCTGGACCTCGTTGCAACTGGACTGCCACGCATTCGGGTCGCGGCATTCGCGCCGCTGGCTGGCGAGCCGCAAGACGTTCCGGGCTGGCACGACCGGCGGGCTGGCACTGCCGATCGCCGCGCTCAGTCTCGTAGTCGGCCTGGTCTTCGTCGCTTTCTTTCGATTGATGCTGGCGGCAGGCATCGGCAGCGGGACGCCGGCCGCGAACCTGCGCCCGCGCAGCGTCGCCGCGCTTGCGGGACGCTTTGCGAGCGCCGCGCTCACGGCTCTCGGCCTGCTCTCGCTCGTTAGCCTGCCTGTCGTGCTCGGAACGATCCTGTTGACCGCGTTCGGGTTGCAGGGCGCCGCGCTGCTCTGGCTGTTCCTGCTCGTGCCGGCGGTCTGGGCGATCGTCCACTTCTACTTCGTCGTCCACGCCCTGGTGGTCGATCGCCTGCCGGTCCTGCCGGCGTTCCGTGCCAGCTATCGGGTCGTTCGCCGTGACCCCTGGCAGGCCGCCCGCTTCATCGCCATTTCGCTGCTGCTGTCGACCGGGCTGACCTTCTTGCTGGAGAGCATTGCCCGCCAGCCGGAGTGGGCGGTACTGGCAGTTGTTCTGAATGCATTCCTCGCGACCGGGATGATCCTCGCCGCGATGCTGTTCTATCGCGACCGGGCCCGCCTGCTTGGCCTGTCGTCGCCTCAGGAAGGTGCATAACCCTATGGCTCAAGCCGTTACTTCGAAGTCGACCTATGACGCCAGCAATATCCAGGTGCTCGAGGGGCTGGAAGCGGTCCGTCGTCGCCCGGGCATGTACATCGGCAGCACTGACATCCGCGGCTTGCACCACCTGATCTTCGAGGTCGTTGACAATGCCGTGGACGAGGCCCTCGGCGGCTACTGCGACACGATTCGCGTCACGATCCATCCCGATGCCAGCGTGACCGTGTCCGACAACGGCCGCGGTATCCCAGTCAAGAAGCACCCGAAGATGAACACCTCGGCCCTCGAGGTGGTCATGACCGTCCTTCACGCCGGCGGGAAGTTCGGGTCCGGCGGCTACGCGATGTCGAGCGGTCTGCACGGTGTCGGCGTGTCCGTCGTCAACGGTCTCTCCGAGTGGATGATCTCCGAGGTCCGGCGCGACGGAGGCCGCTACCGGCAGGAGTATCGCCGCGGCGTGCCAGTCGCTGCGGTGAAGAAGGTCGGGACGATCGACAAAGCGGAGCAGGGCACGACGCAGAGCTGGATGCCGGACTCCACGATCTTCGACTCGCTCGACTACAACTACGACTTGATCGCCCAGCGATTCCGCGAGATGGCCTATCTGACGCGGGGGCTGCGCATCGTCTTCATCGACGAGCGGTCCGACCGCGAGACCACGTTCTATTTCGAGGGCGGCATCACCTCGTTCGTCCGGCACCTGAACAAGACCAAGACGCCGCTGCACCCCAAGCCGTTCTACATGCACCGGCAGGTCGGCGACTTCATCGTCGAGGCGGCGATCCAGTACAACGACACCTACGGTGAATCGGTCCACTCGTTCGCCAACAACATCAACACTGTCGATGGCGGCACGCACCTGACCGGGTTCCGCTCGGCGCTGACGCGGACGATCAACGACTACGCGCGGAAGAACGGGTTCCTCAAGGAGAACGACGACAGCCTGACTGGCGAGGACGTGCGCGAGGGCCTGACGGCCATCGTCAGCGTCAAGCTGCCCGAGCCGCAGTTCGAGGGCCAGACGAAGGGCAAGCTGGGCAACGCGCCGATGTCCGGCGCCGTCAACTCGGTGGTCGGTGAGCTGCTGGCCCAGCACCTCGAGGAGAACCCGCAGGCGGCCAAGCGGATCGTCGAGAAGTGCGTCAACGCCGCCCGCGCTCGCGACGCGGCACGGAAGGCGCGCGAGCTGGTCCAGCGCAAGGGCAGCCTCGAGACGTTCTCGCTGCCGGGCAAGTTGGCCGACTGCTCGGAGCGCGACCCGGCTCGCTCGGAGCTGTACATCGTCGAGGGCGACTCGGCTGGCGGGTCGGCCAAGCAGGGCCGCGACCGGCGCTACCAGGCGATCCTGCCGCTGCGCGGCAAGATCCTGAACGTCGAGAAGGCCCGCCTGGACAAGATGCTCCAGAACGCAGAGATCCGCTCGCTGATCACCGCGCTCGGAACCAGCATCGGCGACCAGTTTGACCCCTCGAAGCTGCGCTATCACCGGATCATCGTGATGACCGACGCCGACGTCGACGGCGCCCACATCCGGACGCTGCTGCTGACCTTCTTCTTCCGGCACATGGAGAGCCTGATCGTCGACGGGCGTCTCTTCATCGCCCAGCCGCCGCTGTATCGGCTGCAGTCCGGCAAGGACGTGCACTGGGTCTACAGCGACGAGGAACGCGACGAAATCATGGCCCGCTACAAGGATAAGAAGGTCGAGACCCAGCGCTACAAGGGCCTCGGCGAGATGAACCCCGAGCAGCTCTGGGACACGACGATGAACGCCGAGACCCGCACGCTCCTCCAGGTCACGATCGACGACGCCGTCCGGGCCGACGAGACGTTCGACATGCTGATGGGGAACGCGGTCCCGCCGCGAAAGAGCTTTATTCAGACTCACGCGCGACAGGTCCAGAACCTCGACGTCTAGTCCGAATTAACGCGCATGCCGCGCGCCTCCCCAGGGTGGGGGAGGCGCGCGGCGACGAGAGCGGAGGCTGCCGTTGCCACGAATCGCGCTGGACGTTCATGGTGGAGACACCGGCGTTGCCACGAACGTCGCCGCGGCTCTCGACAACGGGCTCTCTCCAGATCTGGAGCTCGTGCTGGTCGGCCATGAGCTCCAGATCAACGCCGAGCTTAGGCGGTTGGACGGTCAGCCCGACCGGCTCCACATCGTCCACGCCGAGGAGTCGATCGGCATGGGTGAATCCGCCTCGCGCTCAGTCCGCCGCAAGGCGGACAACTCGATCAGCGTGGCGCTCGACCTTATGCGGCGCGGCGAGGTTGATGCCGTCGTGTCGGCGGGCAATAGCGGCGCGCTGGTCGCGGCATCACTGCTGATCCTCGGGCGCATCCCCGGCGTGAGCCGCCCGGCTCTGGGGACGCGCATCCCGGCGAAGGGGACGGCGGCGTTCGTGCTGGACATCGGCGCCTTCACCGACCCGCGGCCGGAGATCATGCTGCAGCACGGCTACCTCGGCGTCGCCTACGTCGAGTCGATCCTCGGTATCAGCCGGCCGACGGTCGCGCTGCTTTCCAACGGCGAGGAGCCGGGAAAGGGTGATGCGCTCACGCGTGCGGCGCGCGACCTGTTCGATGCCTCCGACCTCCACTTCGTCGGATACGTCGAGGGCCACGAGATGCTCACCAAGCCGCCTCACGTCACGGTGACCGATGGCTTTACCGGCAATGTCGCGCTGAAGATCGCTGAGGGCACCGCAAGCTACGTCGCGCGACTGATGCGCGACGAGCTGACCGCGTCGGTGCGCACGCGCGTCCTTGCCGCGATGCTCCGGCCGACCTTCCGCGCGCTCCGGCGGCAGCTCGACTTCGACGGCATCGGGGGAGCCCCGCTGCTCGGCGTCAATGGCGTCGTCATCGCCGCCCACGGCCGCTCGACTCCCCGCACGCTCGTCGCGGCGATCGAGACGGCCAATAGTGCCGCACGGATGGAGCTTCCGGCGCGCCTGCGAGACGCGCTCCCGAGGAAGCCCCGCGCCGAGGCCGGCGCCCACGAACTGACGGCACTGCCCTCCTGACGATGAAGCGACCCGGTCCGCCTGTCGTCCAGACGGGCCGGGTCGCTTAGTCCCTACGAGCGGGTGTCGTGCAGCTACTCGCCGCCGACGGCGCGCTTCAGTTGGGTGCCGGGGCGGAACGACGGACTCTTGCGCGACGGGATCGTAATGCGCTCGCCGGTCTGCGGGTTCCGGCCCTCGCGGGCGCCGCGCTCCGAGATCCGGAAGGAGCCGAAGCCGGTGATCGTTACCTCCTCGCCCTCGGCGAGGCTGTCGCGGATCGCGTCGAACGTCGCCTGGACGACCGTGTCAACCTGCCGCTCGGGCATGTTGGTCTTCCCGGCGACGCTCTTGACCAGATCCTGCTTCCTCATCCTTCGTAGCCTCCCTTTTCGATCGCGTGGCCGACGCCTGTAGTTCGAGACGCCCGGCGGATGTCAGACGGCGACTATAGCACACGTTACGCAGATACCCAAGAACGCAGGTGCGTATGTACGCGGACTTTACTCGCTCGCTCTGCGGCGTCTCGCGGCCTCGAAGAGCAGGATCGAGGCCGCGACCCCCGCGTTTAGTGACTCAACGCCCGGCTGAATCGGGATTGACACCTCAATATCCGCGTACGTACGCGATTTCTCAGAGGCGCCGAATGCCTCGCCGCCGATGACAATCGCGGCTGGCTGACGCCAGTCTACGGCATCGTACAGTTGTTCCGCCGCGGCGTCGGCGATCGCGACGATCGGCCGTTCCGGAAAGAGCGCGTCGACCGCCTGCTCGGCCGAGGGATAGCGGCGGATCGGTACCACGAACAGCGCGCCGGCCGTAGCCCGGACAGACTTCGGATTCGTCGGATCGGCGGTTCCAGGCAACAAGACCACCGCATCGGTCCCGACCGCGGCGGCCGAGCGAATTATCGTGCCGAGGTTTCCCGGGTCGCGGACACCGTCGACGATGAGGATGAGTGTTGGGTTTTCCCTGATCGGCAGATCGGGTGTGTCTACGATGGCCACGATCGGCTGTGGTTGGTCTGTGAGCGTGACGCTCTGGAAGAGGGCGTGCTCGACCTGGACGATGCGTGATCGAGAGAGGAGGCGACCCGACAGCGCGGGGGCGACCTCTTCGCGACGTGAATGGTCGATCAGGATTGCCCGGACTGTGGCGCCCGACGCGATAGTGGCTTCCACCGACCGGACGCCCTCGACGAGCAACGCCCGCTCGCGTTCCCGGATTCGTCTCCGGTGCAGCGAGCGGGCGAGCTTGATCGTCGGATTTGCGGCGCTCGTGACGAGCGTGTCCGGCTGCCCTGGCCGGAAGTCGCCAGGCATCGGCCGGCTCAGCGGCTGAGCTGCGTCTTAGCCAGCTCGACGAACTTGGCGAACGCCGCACTGTCGCGGACGGCGAGGTCGGCGAGGATCTTCCGGTCGACTTCGACCCCGGCCCGAGTCAGCCCCTCGATGAAGCGGCCGTACGGGAGGCCATGCTCGCGCGAGGCGGCGTTGATGCGGGTGATCCACAACCGGCGCATGTCGCGCTTGCGGGTCCGCCGGTCGCGGTACTGGTACTGCAGCGAGCGCATCACCGCTTCGTTGGCGCGCTTGAACAGCCGGTTTCGCGTACCGCGGAATCCCTCGGCTCGGCTCAGGACCTTCTTGTGCCTGCGGTGCGATGTCACGCCGCGCTTGATACGGGCCATCGGTCAAGTCCCTTCGTCTCGATCTGCGACTACTTCGGCAGCCCGTACGGCAGCAGCCGGCGGATGCGCTTGCGATCCTGCGGCGCGACCTCGAACATGCGGTCGAACGCGCGCTTGGTGCGTGGAGACTTCCGGCGGCGGAAGTGGCTCTTCATACCCTTGGCGCGCATGATCTTGCCGGTGCCGGTGATCTTGAATCTCCGGGCGGCCTGCTTGTTAGTCTTCATCTTC
>DAOKZM010000071.1:8980-10653 GCA_035325665.1 Thermomicrobiales bacterium
ACCTGCTCCAACGACGTAATCAGGACGCTGGCTCGGCGCCCGTCTGCTCCGGACTCGGCTCCTGGGCCGCGCGGGATGCTTCCTGGCGCTGCGCGTCTTTCCTGGGGCTCAACAGAACCGACATCGAGCGACCTTCCATGCGCGGATCCTGGTCGACCGTGCTGATGTCAGAAAGCTGCTGAACCAGCTGCATCAGCAAGTTGCGGCCAATGTCCTGATGGAGCATCTCGCGGCCACGGAACAGGACGGAGATCTTGACCTTATCGCCGGCCTCGAGAAACCGCTGTGCCTGGCGAGCCTTCGTCTGGATGTCGTGATCGTCGATCTTCGGCGCCATGCGAACTTCCTTGAGCGTCGCGCCCTTCGCCTTGCGGCGGGACTCGCGCTCGCGGCGGCTCTCTTCGTACCGGAATCGCCCGTAGTCCATGAGGCGACAGACCGGTGGAACGGCGTTCGGCTGTACCTCGACGAGGTCGAGCCCCTTCTCGCGCGCGATCTCCAGCGCGTCGCGGGTCGGGACTACGCCCAACTGTGTTCCGTCTTCATCGATTAGTCGCACCTCGCGGATACGAATGCGTTCGTTCACGCGAACAGGTCGTGCGCCGATTGCCAACCTCCTCGAACTGTGCTGCGTATTCCCGGGCAGCAATAAACGGTAATCCTGCGGGCAGGACACCCGCCAAGCCTACCAAAGCCCGCCCACCCGGTCAACGATTCGGCGCTGTTGTGGGGTCGTTGCGAAGGGCGAATACGCGCGTGCCTAACGCTTCGAAAACGACGACCCAACCAGCGTCCGCGAGACGGGACTCGACATCGGACGGGCTGTCGGCGATCGTCGTGCAGACGTCGCTGCCACGAAGCTCCTGTTGGCCGAGGATGAGGAACCGCGGGGGCGGCCGAGCATCGACCCGCTCGCCGCCGACCGCAGCATTCGCCACACCCGCCCGAGCGTCGAGGAATGTGCCGAGGTGGTCGATCTCGCCCCGTCGCCACTGGCTCTCGTGGCCCAGCCAACCGACGATCGTCGGGATGCCGGTGAACGCCGACACCCGGTTCAGCGGCACGCCATCGAGGACGCCGTAGGAGCAGCCCGGCGCCTCGACGATGGTGTCGCCATCGCGGGCGTGCGAGCGGATCCACTCGATCGCCGCCAGGTCGCCCCGGCCGGCCGCGCCGAGGTAGGACTCGCCGTCGAGCCCGCGACGGTACGCGAATCCGGCCGCCCAGTCGTCGGCGGACAGCGGCGTATAGGACAGCGTCGCGGCGACGACCAATGCCAGGAGAGCGACGGTAGCCAGTCGCTGCCCCCCTGAGACCCGAAGCACGCCGACGACGACTGCGGCGGCGCTCGCCACCGCGAGCACCAGCCACGCCTGGAAGTACAGCTTGAAAACGGTATTCATCCGGTCGCCGAAGACATCCTGGATGTAGACGAACTCCGGTATCAGCACGAGCGCGAACCCGAACGCATAGAGCGCCGCCAGTGCCTGGGTCAGCCTCTCCCGCGACAGCCAGGCGATCCACGCTGCGGCTGCCAGCGGAACGCCGATGAAGACTACCGCTGGCGCCGAGGGGACGGCGACGCCGAGAGCGAGCAGCCCCGCGCCTAGTAGCCAGATGCGGAAGCGGTCGAGGCCGCTGCGAACGGCTTTGCCGACGCGTCCGCGAAGCAG
>DAOKZM010000072.1:0-1229 GCA_035325665.1 Thermomicrobiales bacterium
CCGGCTCGTCGTCCTCGAACGACACGATCACCATGAGCGCGTCGGGCCAGTTGGCCTCCTGCAGGTCGGTGGATGACGGCACCGGCGGCGAGGTGGGGTGCGAGTGGAAGATCGCGCCGAGCCACCAGCCACGGGCATCCATGTCGGCGACCGCCTCCAGCACCTCGGCGTCGTCCATCCGGTAGCGGGTCGGGCTGTGGAGGATGTTGGTGCCGGGATAGACCTGGACCGGGTCGTCGTCCTCGAACGCGATCAGGCCACAGCCCTCGTTCGGGCGCATCTGCTCGAGGTGGTCGATGAGCTCATCGAAGAGGCGCTGCGAGATGCGCAGGGGTGTGCCAGCCTCGGGCGACAGGCTCGTCGGCTCGGCGGGCGGCACGATCGGCTTGTGCGGACGACGGGCTGGGTACATGCCGGACCTGGCTCCAGAGGGTGACGGACCTGCTGCGCCCCTGCTCGCCGTCCCGGTTTCCCGCACGCGTCGTCCAGGCGCAGTCGCTAAAGTATAGCAACTGTCCCGGATTGCGCGTCCGGACACCGATCTACCCGCCCGGCTGGCAGCCCTTGTCGAAGATGGCGTCGGCGTCGGCGTCGGTCTGGACCTGCTGGAGGTCGCCGCGCGAGATGGCCATCGGGTGGTAGGGCGGCGCGGCCTGTAGCGCTGGCTGGGCGAGGTGTAGCGTATAGCAGCCGGCGAAGATCTGCGGGCTGCCACCGGCCCGGGTGACGTGCAGGATGACCGGCACGTCATAGTACAGGTTCCCGGCCGCCGCGCCGGGCTGGGCGGTGCCGGTCGTCAGGTCGACGTGCGCGGTGTCGGCATATCCCTGCGCGAACGTCTCGAACGACGGCAGCGAGTCCGACTCCTCCCAGTACGAGTACGCCCGCGCATACTGCCGACTGTTAATCGCATTGTAGAGCGACTCGAGCACCGCGATTGGCGTGCTGCGGTCGTCGCGATAGTCAGGCGGCTCAGCCTGGTCGGTCGGTGGTGGCGTGGCGGTCGCCGGGTTAGCGGGAATCGGGCTGGTCGATGCGACCGGCGGCTTGGTGGCCGTCGGGTTCGACGCAGCCGGCGTCGGCGCGCTGGCCGTCGCGAGCGCCGCGGTTGGCGTAGCAACGGCTTGCGTCGGAGCTGTCGCGGCCGTGCTGGCGGCCGGGGCAGTGGCGGTCGATCCCGCCGAGCCTCCGCAGGCGGCCAGCAGGAGCACCAGCGCCGCCGCGAGGAT
>DAOKZM010000072.1:1239-10603 GCA_035325665.1 Thermomicrobiales bacterium
GAAGAAGTGTGGTCGGATCCCCATGATGCGTTCTCCCTTCACGACCGAGACATCGTGGAACGATGTATTATGACGCGCTCGCGGCCGTGGTCGTGGGCTGTCGCTGGGGTAGACGCTGGGCGTGGCCGGATGGTTCCGTCGGTCCGGCGACAGGTGCGCTCGCGCACGACTGGCGGTACCCTGTCCGCGACTCGACCATTGCGTACCCGCGCGAAGGAGAAACCATGAACGACCGCACGATCACTCCCTACGGCGCCTGGCCGTCGCCGATCACGGCCGACCTGATCGCCTCCGGCTCGATCCGGCTCAGCGAGGTGACGCTGCGCGGCGGCGACCTCTACTGGCTGGAGTCGCGGCCGACCGAGGGCGGACGCTACGTCGTCGTCCGCCGCGACGCCGACGGGCGCGTCGAGGACGTGGCCCCGCCCGACACGAACGCCCGCACCCGCGTTCACGAGTATGGCGGCGCGTCGTACATGGTCGGGGAGGGGGTGGTGTTCTTCACCGACTTCATCGACCAGCGGCTCTACCGGCAGGACCGCGGCGACGATCCAGTCGCGATCACGTCCGAGCCGGAGGTCCCGGCCGGCCTGCGCTACGCCGACCCGCGCCTGACGCCCGACGGCCGGACGATCGTCTGCGTCCGCGAGCGGCACACGGCCACGGGCGAGGTCTTCAACGAGATCGCGTCGTTCCCGGCCGACGGCACGGCCGAGCCGGTCGTCATCGCCTCGGGCCGTGATTTCTACGCCTTTCCGCGCGTCAGCCCGGACGGAGCCCGGGTCTCCTGGGTCGAGTGGGACCACCCGAACATGCCCTGGGACGGCGCCGAGCTGATGGTCGCCGACCTGGCGGCGGACGGCACGGCGTCGAACGCACGGCGGGTTGCCGGCGGGCCGGCGGAGTCGATCTACCAGCCGGAGTGGTCGCCGGAGGGCGTCCTGCACCTCGTCTCCGACCGGACGGGCTGGTGGAACCTCTACCGGCTGGAGGGGGACGATCTCGTCCCGCTGGCGCCGATGGAGGCGGAGTTCGGCGGCCCGGCCTGGACGCTCGACGCAGGCCAGTACGCGTTTCTCTCCGGCGGGCGGATCGCCTGCATCTACGGCCAGAACGGCATCCACCACCTCGGCGTTGTCGAGCCGGGCTCGCAGGGCGTCCCCGAGGTCAAGACGCCGTTTACCGCATTCGGCAGCATCGATGGCGATGGCGGGGAGCGTGTCGCGGTCGTCGCCGGTGGGCCGCTGATCCCCAGCTCGGTCGCGCTGATCGACGTGACGAGCGGCGTGGTCGAGGTCGTCAAGCGCAGCAACCCAACCGAGATCGATCCCGGCTACCTCTCGCCGGCCCAGCCGATCGAGTTCCCCACGACCGGCGGTAAGACCGCCCATGCGCTCTACTATCCGCCGAAGAACCAGGATGCCGCCGCGCCCGAGGGCGAGCTGCCGCCACTGCTCGTCTTTAGTCACGGCGGCCCGACCGGCCAGGCGACCGGCGCGCTCAACCTGAGCACCCAGTTCTGGACCAGCCGCGGCCTCGCGGTCGTGGACGTCAACTATGGTGGCAGCACCGGCTACGGCCGCGAGTACCGCGAGCGGCTGAAGGACAACTGGGGCATCGTCGATGTGGATGACTGCGTCAACGCCGCCCGGTACCTGGCCGACCAGAGGCTGGTGGATGGTGGGCGAATGGCGATCCGCGGCGGCAGCGCCGGAGGCTACACGACGCTCGCTGCCCTGACGTTCAGCGACGTGTTCGCCGCCGGAGCCAGCCACTTCGGGATCTCCGACCTGGAGACGATGACGACAGACACCCACAAGTTCGAGTCGCGCTACCTCGACGGGCTGGTCGGCCCGTACCCTGAGGCGCGCGACGTCTACCTCGCCCGCTCGCCGGCCTACCATACCGAGAGACTCTCCGCTCCGATGATCATCTTTCAGGGGCTGGAGGACAAGGTCGTCCCGCCGTCGCAGGCCGAGGCGATGGTCGCCGCGCTCGACCACAAGGGCCTACCCTACGCCTACCTGGCCTTCGAGGGCGAGCAGCACGGCTTTCGCCGCGCCGAGAACATCCGCCGCACGCTGGAGGCCGAGCTCTACTTCTACGGCAAGGTCTTCGGGTTCGATCCCGCCGACGCGATCGAGCCGGTCGAGATCGTGAATATGGGATGAGGAATGAGGGATGAGGGGAACGGGGACGAGATACGAGGGTTATCTCTCTGTTCCTCCCATCCCTCGTCCCTCATCCCTCATCCCTCCGCCTCGCTCCGCCATCGGCGCGGGCTGGCCGACCTTGAGCTGGACGAGGGGCGGCGGGAAGAAGAGGTCGATCGTCCAGGAGAACATGACGCGCAGGCGCTTCTCCCAGAGCGGCATCTGGGCGAGGTAGTAGGTGCGCCAGAGCCACCAGGCCGGGAAGCCCTCGAACTTGTGGCCGAACACCTGGGCGACGGCGTTGTGCTTGCCAAGCGCGACGAGCTGGCCCTTCGTCTTGTAGTCCATCGCCCGCAATGGCCGGCCGCGGATCGTCGCGGCGATATTGTGGGCGACGGTGCGCGCCTCGCGGACGGCGTGCTGCGCGGTCTGGGGGTAGGGCTCGCCGGTGTGCGGGTCGTAGACCCGCGCGTTGTCGCCGATCGCCCAGACGTTGCGATGCTCGCCGACGAGCAGCGCGTCGGAGGCGATCAACCGGCCCTTCTGGTCGTGCGGGCCGGGCAGGTCGCGGATCAGCGGGTTGACGTCCACCCCGACCGAGCCGATCACCGTCTCGGAGGCGATCACCTCGCCGCCGGCCAGGTGAACCTCACGTCGCTCGACCCGTTCGACCGCCGTGCTGGTGCGGACGATCACCCCGCGCTCCTCCAGCGATCGGCGGGCGAACTCGGCCAGGTCCTCCGGCAGCGGCCCGAGCAGCCGCGGCGCGTATTCGGCGATGATCACCCGCGCCTCGGCCGGGTCGATGTCCGAATAGAACTGGATCGCGTCGTCCAGCATCGTGTCCAGCTCGGCGGCGATCTCGACGCCGGTCGCCCCGCCACCGATGACGACGTAGGTCAGCAGCCGCTGGCGCACCTCGGAGTCGCGTTCGATCGCCGCTTGCTCGAGCGTGTCGATGATGTGGTTGCGCAGCGCGAAGGCGGTGGAGAGGCGCTGGACGTCGAAGGCGTACTCGGCCAGGCCGGGGATGTGTGAGGTGGACGGCGTCCCGCCGAGCGCCAGGACGAGGTGGTCGTAGTACAGCGTCCGCGGCGTCTGCTGGTGGCCGTAGAGCCCATGGCGGATCTCGACCTTGCCGCCGTCCAGGTCGATCGCGACGACCTCGCCGACGTAGAGCTTCGCCTGGGGGACGATCTGGCGGATCGGGTTCAGGACGTGCTCGGTGTCGATTGCGCCGGAGATTGTCTCGGGTAGCATCGGGTAGAAGACGAAGAAGTTCTCCCGGTTGACGATCGCGACCCGCGCCCGCAGCCCGCGTAGCTCCTCCTGGAGCGCCAGCGCCGTGTAGACGCCGGCAAATCCGCCGCCGAGAATAAGCACCCGTCCGCCGCGCTCCATCGCTCCTCCGTCGTCCGCTCCGGCTGAATTGACGATGCGCGGTGCTGCATGAAGCATGCCGGGTCGGTCGATGCCGCGGAGCGGTACGATTATGGGCAGTGGTGGGGATAGAGCGCGTTCCGGCATCGTTCGCCGGCTGGCAACACGCCGTCGCTGGCACGTGACAGGCGAAGCCGGTCGTCGTGTGGGTGCACAATGCGCGCCGGGCGACGTGGCGAGGTGGGAACGATGAATCAGCAACCTGACGCGATGACCGGGACAGACGTCGCCGATCCGTACGCCGCGCGGCCGTGGCTGCGGCACTACCCCGCCGGCTCGACAGCTGATATCGAGCCGACTGTCGACACCGTGTCTG
Organism: Thermomicrobiales bacterium; assembly: GCA_035325665.1. Classification (GTDB taxonomy): domain Bacteria; phylum Chloroflexota; class Chloroflexia; order Thermomicrobiales; family CFX8; genus JAMLIA01. The sequence goes on from DAOKZM010000072.1 coordinate 5,149, forward strand.
ACCTGCTCCGTGGCGCCGTCACCCGCTACCCGGATCGCGTGGCCTACGCCTACTACGGCCGGCACATGACCTTTCGCGAGGTGGACCGGCTCTCGTCGATGTTCGCCAATCGGCTGATCGAACACGGGCTGAAGCCGGGCGATCGCGTCCTGATCGTGCTGGCCAATATGCCGCAGTATCCGATCGTCCACCTTGGGACGCTCAAGGCTGGCGGCGTCGTCGCGGCGCTCTCGCCGTTGCTGGTCGAGCGCGAGCTCGCCGACCTGGCGACCGACTCGGGTGCGCGGATTATCGTCGCGCTCGACCGCGTCTGGGACCGTATCGCGCCGCTCGTCGAACGTGGTGTTGTCGAAAAGGCAATCATGACCGGCCCGCAGGACTTCCTGCCAACGATCAAGCGCTGGCTTTACCCGCTGAAGTACCGTAAGGAGATGGTCTCCGTCCCGTTCGACGCCGGCCGCGGCATCCTCGGCCTGCCCGCGCTCCTGAAAGGCGCGTCCGACCGCGATCCCCGCGTGACGGTTTCTCCTGACGACACCGCCGCGTTCCAGTACACCGGCGGGACGACCGGCCTGCCGAAGGCCGCGGTCCTTACCCCCCGCAAAATGGTCTCGAACGTGATGCAGGTGCGTGCCTGGGTGCCGGAGCTGCGTGAGGGGGAGGAGACGATCCTCTCGATCCTGCCGTTCTTCCACTCCTACGGCGTGACCCTCTGCCTGCACCTGGCGACCTACCTCGGCGCGACGACGGTCCTCGTCCCCCGCTTCGAGATCGCCGACGTGATGGAGCAGATCGCGCAATACCAGCCGACGCTGCTGCCGGGCGTGCCGACGCTCTACAGCGCGATCAACGGCGCGGTCGAGAACAACCCGGCCCGCCAGGAGTCGATGCGCTCGATCCGTTTCTGCATCAGCGGCGGCGCGCCGCTGCCGCGCGGGGTGCAGGAGCGCTTTGAGGAGATCACCGGCGGCCGGCTGGTCGAAGGATACGGGCTCTCCGAGGCGTCGCCGGTGACGCACGCCAACCCGCTCGATGGCCGCGCCCGGATCGGCACGATCGGCCTGCCGCTGCCGAGCACCGAGTCGCGGATCGTCGACCTCGAGACGCGCCGGCCGGCGCCGATCGGCGAGCGCGGCGAGATCGCCATCCGCGGACCGCAGGTGATGAAGGGCTACTGGCGCCGGCCGGAGGACACCGCCGCCGTGCTGTCAGACGACGGCTGGCTGTACACCGGCGACATCGGCGTCATGGACGAGGACGGCTTCTTCCAGATCGTCGACCGCCGGAAGGACGTCGTCATCACCGGCGGCGAGAACATCTATCCGCGCGAGATCGAAGAGGGGCTCTACACGCACCCGAAGATCCTCGACGCGGCGGTCGTCGGCGTGCCGCACCCGGTCGGCGGCCAGGTGGTCAAGGCGTTCATCGTCCTCAAGCCGGGGGAGACGCTGGAGCGCCGAGACGTGTTGCAGTACTGCTCCGAGCGGCTGGCCAAGTTCAAGGTGCCGCGCCAGGTCGAGTTTCGCGACAGTCTGCCGAAGGCCCCCACCGGCAAGATCCTCCGCCGCGCTCTCGCCGAGGAGGAGGCCGCCAAGCCGCGGCGACGGGACGCGGGACGTGGGACGCGGGACGCGGAGGGTACGTAGGGGCGTATTGCATACGCCCGGTCAACTGCCCGACACAGTTGACTGGCACCTTCCGCGTTTCGGCGCGCCTTGAATAGATCGCGGACCGTCCCAGACGAACGCGATACGAGCCGCCAATCACCCCACGTCCCGCGCCCCGCGCCCCGCGTCCCGACCGCCAAACACCCGCAGCCAGTTTCCGCCGAGCAACTTGAGAATCGTGTCGTCGTCGTAGCCGTGCTGGACGAGCGCTTCGGTGAGGGCGGGGAGCTGGCCGATGTGCTGGAGGTCGCGCGGGGCGTCGCGGAAGCCGTAGAAGTCGGCGCCGAGCGCGACGTGGTCGGGGCCGGTCAGGGCGATGATCGCGTCCGCCTCGCGGACGAGCGCGGCGACGTCGGGCATGCTCCAGAAGACGATGCCGATCAGGCCGCCACTGCGGGCGATCGCCTCCGCCTTGCTCATCCCATACGCTGGATTCACCTCGTCCCACGGCGCGCGGTAGCCGGGCGAGGGGGTCAGGACGCTGGTGTGCGAGCAGACGACCGGCCGGCTGGCGCGCTCGATCACGTCCCAGAAGCCGCGATCGGAGAGGTGGGCGACGTCGAGGACGATGCCCAGCTCCTGGCAGCGGTCGACCGCCTGCTTGCCCAGCGTCGTCAGCCCGCCGGTGGCGATGTCCTGCTGGGCGCCGTCGGCCAGCAGGTTGCGGCGGCTATGGGTGAGCGTCGTCATCCGTAGGCCGAGCCGGTGGAAGATGTCGAATAGGTCGATCCGCCGGCCGATCGGCTCCGCCCCTTCCATCGTTAGGACGTATGCGACCTTGCCCTCCGCCTTGGCCCGGCGGATGTCGGCGGCGCTCGTCGCCAGCAGGCAGCGGTCCGCGTTCGCCGCGACGGCGCGATGCAGCGCGGCGACCATCTCCAGCGCCGACTCCAGCGCGTGGTCGAGGTGTGCCTCGGGGAGGAAGATCGCCACGCACTGCGCCGTCACACCGCCCTGCTCCAGCAGCGGCAGCTCGTACTGCCCGGCCGGCGCGATCAGCATCGCCAGCGGGTCGAGCTCGTAGGGAACGTCCCGCATCTCCGGCGTCGCGTGATTCGCGGCCATGACCTGCCAGCGCTCCATCGCCGCCTCGGTGAACGGCTCGGTCAGCGTCGTCACCCCGCCGAGGACCGGCAGGAGGATGTCGCTATGCCCGTCGATCACGATCGCCTGGCGATGCAGCTCGGCAGCGCGCTGGGAGATGCTCACGATGCGGCTCCGTTCGTCGCTCGACGCGGCCCCCGATGACCGCGGGAGGCACGATAGCACGCGCTCCGGCTCTTGCCTCGGCGGCTAGGAGCGGCGACACTGCGCCGTGGTGAGAGGGCTTATCGGCAGGGAGGGGAGCAGGGGCATGGCTCCAACGAGCGTACTCGTGACCGGGGCCACCGGGCGGATCGGTAGGGCGATCGTGGCGACATTCGCCGGGCGTGGCGTGCGCGTCGTCGCGAGCGACGTCGACGCGGCGCGGCTGGAGGAGATGGCGCGATCGATCGACGGGGTGACGCCGATCGCCGCCGACGTCACCAGCGAGGACGACCTCGTCCGGCTGGCGGCCGGCGCGATCGAGGCGACGGGGCAGATCGACGCGCTGGTCAACTGCGCCGGGATCTTCCCCAACACGCCGGTGGTGAGGATGGATACGGCCGAGTGGGATCGCGTCTACGCGGTGAATCTACGCGGGCCGTTCATCCTGAGCCGCGAGATCGGCCGGCACATGATCGACCGCGGCATCCACGGCTCGATCGTCAACATCAGCTCGGGCGCCGGCTCGTCGGCGCGGACCGGCGGCTCGCATTACTGCGGGTCGAAGGCGGCGCTGGAGATGCTGACCAAGGTCATGGCGATCGAGCTGGGACCGCACGGCATCCGGGTGAATGCCGTCGCGCCGGGGCTGATCGTCAACGAGGTGCTCTCGCTGCCGGTCCCGGAGGGCGCCGACGACTACGTCGGCACGCTGCTGCGCGGCATCCCGCTCGGCCGCACCGGCCGGCCGGAGGATATCGCCAACACGGTCGCGTTCCTCTGCTCCGACGAGGCGGAGTGGGTCAGCGGCGCCGTCTGGGGCGTCAACGGCGGCTCGCAGGCCGGCCGCACGCACCTGCCGCCGAGCGCGTTCTAATCGGCAGTGGCCGTCACGGGGGCGGCGGAGCGGCGATCGACGACCGTCTCCCCGCCCTTGAGCACTAGTGCGACACGGTTCAGGTCCTGCAGCACCCGGACATCCGCCAGCGGGTCGCCGTCCACGAGGACCAGGTCGGCGTAGCGGTCACGTTCGATCAAGCCAACGTCGGGGAATCCGATCCCCTCGGCGGCCGCTGAGGTCGCGGCGACGAGCGCTTCGGTGGTCGATAGTCCTGCCTCGACCAGCATCTCCAGCTCGTAGGCATTGCCGCCATGGGTGACGTAGGGCATGGCTGCGTCGGTGCCGCAGATGATCCGCACACCCAGCTCTCGGGCGCGCGAGGTTGTCTTCCAGGCGTTGGCGATCGCCTTCTGTCGCCACGACTCCAGGTGTGGAGCGTCGGGAGGGAGGGCCGCCTGACCCATCTCGCGGAAGCGACCGACGACGGAGAGTGTCGGGCAGAGCACCGTTCCCTGACGGGCCATCTGCTCCAGGTGGTCGTCCGAGAGGTAGAAGCCATGCTCGATGCCGTCGATCCCGGCGTCGAGCGCCCAGGTCGCGCCGTCGCCGCCGTAGCAGTGCGCGGTGACGGCGCGGCCGTGCCAGTGTGCCTCGTCGATGAGCGCCCGCATCGTGTCGGCGGTCATCTCCGGCGCGCAATAGGCCTGATAGCGGCGCACATGCTCGGTGAGGGTCGCGTTGAACTTGATGAAGTCCACGTCGCAGCGCAGGTTCTGGCGCACCGCCTTGCGGGCTTCGTCCGGTCCGTCGGCAACTGCCTTCGGTCCTGGCAACGAAACGTGCGGCGGCAGGATCTTCTCGGTGTCCATGTGGCCGGTCGTTGAGGTGATGCCAAGGCCGCAGGCCCAGATGCGCGGCCCGCGGACGTCGCCGCGGTTGATCGCGTTCCGCAGCGCGATGTCGGCGTAGTAGCGGCTGGCCGCGTCACGGACGGTCGTGAAGCCGGCGTCGAGGTCACGCTGGGCGTTCTTGAAGCAATTGAGCGTAACTGCCGGGATCGAGTTGAGGATATCGCCGACGCCGAAGGCGGAATCACCCGGCTCGCCGCTGGCCATCAAATGGACGTGCGCGTCGATCAGCCCCGGAAGCACCGTGCCCTCGTGAAGCTCGATGACCGTGTCGCCGTCGGCCGCGACGGTGCCATGGCCGCGGAACACCTCGACGATCCGGTCGCCGTCGATGACGATCTCGGCCGGCCCCGGCGCGTCTCCCGAGCCGTCGAAGACGCGTCCTGCGCGAATCACCTGTCGCATCGGAAACCCTCCCCGTTCTGTGTCAGCATCGCGCGGCTGCCCGCTATGCCCAGCGGCCGGATCTGATCGCCTCGACCCAGGTCCGGACCTGATGATCGAACAGCCGCTCGCCGATCTCGGCGGTCGAGTTGCGCGCGTCGCCGAGGATGCCGGTCGGGCTCATCTCGTCCATCGGCGGCGGAACGGCCAGTCTCCAGCGGATCGACGCGTCGCCCATGAAGCCCTCGACCGCCTCGTCCATATCCACTAGGTCGGGATGGCAGGCGAGCATCATCGACGTCTCACCTTGCGCGGCATGGACGCCCATCCGGGCCGCATCGACGCCAAGCTCCGCATAGAGCTCGTCACGGCCGGCGATCGCGTCGTCGAAGCTCATCTGCGCGTGAATG
>DAOKZM010000073.1:0-10601 GCA_035325665.1 Thermomicrobiales bacterium
CCGGACCATGAAGAACTCGTCGAGGTTAGATGAGAAGATCGAGAGGAACTTCACCCGTTCCAGGAGTGGGTTGCGCTCGTCGAGCGCTTCCTCGAGGACGCGGCGATTGAACTCGAGCCAGCTCAGCTCGCGGTTGAGGTAGAGCTCCGGCGCTCGCAATGCGCTCGAGCCGGCCCGCTCGCGATGTCGGGTTGCTACGTGTCGATGTCTCTTCGTCGTCATTCGCGTCAAATCCCCGCAGCTCGGCCAGACGTCAGCGTGCACCGGTCCGCGGTGCGTCGATCCTGGCGCCGACAGAGCCTGTCCGCGGATCGTATCGCACTTCAGTCGATCCCGCTTAACGTTCGCACAACATCTACCACGAAACGAAGACTGACAATCGTCGCCCTGATCCATCCTGCGCGAGCGGCGGTTCCCGCGTATCATGATGTTGTCGAACGGAACTAGTTCATCGAGAGCGAGCGGCATCCTGCGGATCGTGCAACTATCCGACCTCCACTACGCACCCGGACCGGAGGCAGACATCGGCCTCGACCTGGCTCGGAGTCTGATCAACGACCTCGATCCCGACCTGATCGTCGTCAGCGGCGACCTGTCGCGCGATGGGCTGGTCGAGCAGTTCGTGCCGGTCGTCGAGTTTCTGGCGTCGTTCGGGATGGATCGCGTCCGCGCGATTCCCGGCAACCGCGATTATCTCGCCGGCGGGCCGGGGCCGGCGCGGCCCGCCGACTCGGACCTCAATTACTTCCTGGAAGCGCCAGATACTCCGGCCGACGGTGCGGTCAGCTCCGGCGACAGGGCGACGCCGTTTCTGGAGTTCTTCGATGACGTCGACTTCTTCGAGCGGACGAAGGAGCTCTGCCTCGTCGGCCTGGATAGCGAGCCGGTGATCCCCGACGACGCATTGCGCCGCGGGATCGCGTTTCTCGAAGGGTCGTCACCGAAGCTGACTCGCGTCTTCTGTACCCATCGATCGCTCTTGCCGGTGCCGCGGAAGAAGATCAAGGAGGGGGACATCCTGCCTAACGCGGGAGACATCCTCGACGAGTTGCTCATGGCCGGAGTCGACCTCATCCTCTGCGCGCATCTGCATCGCGTCCATGCCTGGGAGATGTGCCTCGACGGCCGAACGACGGCCGTCGTCAACGCGCCGTCGTTGCTCGATCGCTCCCCAGGCAAGGAGGTCGGCCTGCTGTCCTACGACATCGAGCGTCGCGGCCAGCTCAGGGCGACGTTTCATTCGCTGGCCGGCGATCCCCCACGGACGCTGGTTGATACGCGCGACCGACGTAAGGGAAAGAAGCGCGCATCATGACCGTCGCCCAGTGGCCGCTCAGCGTCCTCGATCCGGCCAACCCTTCTGCCTGGGCACATCACCAGTTCCTAGGCATGCTCATCACGGTCGACGGCGTGGACGGATCTGGCCGGGCAACGCAGCTCGACCTGCTGGAGACCTGGCTGCGCGTCGAGGGCTACGGCGTCGTCCGGACGTCGTGGAACTCCTCCAAGCTCGTGGCGAAGACGATCGCCGAGGCGCGCCGCCAGCGGACGCTGACCGCACGCACCTACTCGATCCTCCACGCGATCGACATGGCCGAGCGGCAGGAGACCGAGGTCATCCCGGCACTGCGAGGCGGCTACGTGGTGCTGGCCGACCGCTACGTCTGCACCGCGTTCGCCCGCGACATCGCCCGCGGGGTGGACAGCGACTGGATTCTGAACCTCTACCGCTTCGCTGTCCGTCCGGACCTGTCGATCTACCTGCGTATCGACGCGGAGACATCGATCAGCCAGGTCATGGGCATCGCTGGCGAGGCGACGATCGCGGAGGCGGACGAGCGGGCCGGCGTGCGGGGCCAGCTCGGGACGTTCTTCCAGTTTCAGGAGCGGGTCATCGCCGAATACGAGCGTCTGATCCACCCGTTTGACATGGTCCCCCTCAACGCCCGCGAGCCGATTCGCCGCCAGCAGCTGGAGCTGCGCCGGATCGTCGGCGGGATGCTGGAGCGGATGGACCGCCCATGAGCAGCCGGACCGCAGCCGCCGAGGCCACCGACAATACGCCGTCGATCCTGCCGGGCAAGCTTCTCGTCATCGAGGGCATCGACCGATCGGGACGAAGCACGCAGGTCCAGCTACTGGTCGAGTGGCTGCGCCATAACGGCATCGAGCCGGTGCGGACCGACTGGAGCACGTCGCCGCACATCTCGAAGGCAATTCATAAGGCGAAGGCGGCCGGCGAGCTTCGCCCGATTACATTCAGCCTGTTCTACGCTGCGGACTTCACCGACCGGATCGCTAACGTGGTCGTGCCGGCGCTCGAACGCGGTCAGATCGTCGTCGCCGACCGGTACGTGTACACTGCCTTCGCCCGCGACATCGCCCGTGGCGCCGACCCCGGCTGGCTCGAGACGCTCTACGGGTTCGCTCCGGCGCCGGATGCGGTGTTCTACCTGCGCGTCCCGCCGAGCGTCACCCGGCAGCGAGTGCCGAGCACGCCAGTCAAGGCGATCGACCGCTACGAGGCCGGGCTCGACCTCGGGTTGAGCGTCGACCCGGGCGAGTCGTTCCAGATCTACCAGCAGCGTGTGTTCGACGAGTTCGAGCGGCTCGCGCGGGAGTACCAGTTCACGGTCATCGACGGCGATCAGGACGTCGACGCAATCGCCAAGGTAATCCGGAAGCGGACGCGCAGCATTCTCGACAGGCCGCTTACGGATTGAGCGCCCGGGTGGCGGGTGAGACGAGAAGAAGGCGGAGGTTCCTCGAGTGGGGAAGAAGAACGACGCCCGAAAGGACCGGCAGCGGGCCGACACGATCCGCAAGGCCGAGCGAAAGCTCGCCGAGGCACTGGCCGAGGTCGATGTGGCACGTGCAAAGGTGGCCAGGCGCGAGCGGAAGCTCAGCGCGCTGCTGCTGAAGTACGGTCCCGCCGACGGCCCGTCCCCGGACCTGGCGGTTATCGAGGCTATCGAGGACCAGGAGCCGGAGCCATCCGAGGCCGAGGACGACGGCGCGGAAAACGAGCCGGACACCTCCACGGACGACGAGGGGAACGAGTCTGCCTGACCAAGAGGTCAGACGACAGGATGCGCGCATGGCCAAGCGGGAACGATTCGAGGGACTGGACGGCACGACCGAGTATCGCATCGCCATCGGGCGGGTCATCGAGGTCCGGTTCGACGAGATGATGCGTCACCGTGCCGGGACGATCCTCGGACGCGACCCCGAGGCGCTCCACGACATGCGCGTCGGAGCGCGCCGCCTCCGTGCCGCGATGGACGTGGCCGTCGACTGCTTTCCGGCCCGCCGATACCAGTACTACCACCGGACCATCAAGCGCCTCACCGATGTCCTTGGCGGGGTCAGGGATTGCGACGTGCTACGCGAGACGCTCGTGGCCTATCGACGGACGAGACCAACGGTCGAGCACGCCGCGGTCAACCGCATGCTGCGCGACCTCCGGGTCGAGCGCGACGCGCGCAGGGTCGATATGCTGGCATTCTTCGATGCGCTGGAGGCGGACCGCTTCGACGTTCGCTTCCGCGGCTTCCTGGCAGAGTACTCCCGTGGCGAAGGCTAAGCAGGTCCGCGGCATTCGCTGCGACGCACCGTCGGCGGTCAACGCACGTCTCGTGATCCAGACGCGGCTCGATGAGATGCTCGCGTTCGCCCCGTGGGTAGACGACCCGGCCAACGTCGAGGAGATCCACAACCTGCGGATCGCGGCCAAACGGCTGCGATATTCACTCGAGCTCTTCCGCTTCGCCCTGCCGTCCGGGGCGAACGGTCTGATTAACGAGGTCAAGGAGATCCAGGAACACGTCGGCGATCTGCACGACGCCGACGTCATGATCGAACGTGTCCTGGAAGTCATCGCGACCGACGCCCAGCGCCGCGCGGCGCGGCTGCTCGACATCGCGTCGTCGATCGACCGCGGCACGACCTCCCAGCGTCACCAGCGCCTGCGCTCGGCAGCCAGCGCGCCCTCGACGCTGCGGGATGAAGTCTCCTTCTTCACTCTGATCGCCCATCGCGCCGACGACCGCGACCAAGCCTATGGCGAGTTCATCATCGCCTGGCGGCGGCTACTGGACACCGACTTCCCCGGCCGGCTGAATGCGCTCCTCGATGAGGCAGTGGCGAAGGCTAGCGCGCCACCTGAGAGCGCCGACCAGGCGGCGGAATGAGCACCGAGCTTCGGGTCGCCGTCGTCACCGACATCCACGGCAATCTCGAAGCGCTTCGAGCCGTTCTCGCCGACGTCGAGCGGCGCGGGCCGTTCGATCGGCTCGTGGCGGGCGGCGACTACTGTCTGAACGGGCCAGACCCGGCCGGCGCCCTCGACCTCATCGCCGAGCGCGCTGACGTGCTGCACAAGGGCAACACCGACCGCGACATCGTTGACAAGGGAGCCAGCGACCCCGAACTGGGCGACAAGAAGCGCGCGTCGATCCACTGGACCCGCGAGGCGCTCGACGATGAGCGGGTCGCGAGGCTGGCGAGCCTCCCGCACGCCGAGCTGATCGAGACGACCGGCGAGCCGCTGCTGGTCGTCCACGCGAACTCCCACGACCTTGACCGTCATATCTTCCCGGACCTGCCCGCGGCCGACGTTCGCGAGCTCGTCGCTCCGTTCGACGCCGGGGTCGTCGTCTTCGGCCACCTGCATATCCCCTACCGCCGGCGGATCGGCCGGCTGCGCCTGTTCGATGTCGCGGCCTGCGGGCTGCCGCGCGACGGCGACCGGCGCGCGGTCTGGGGATCGTTTGCGTGGGCGCCACGCGCCGGCTGGCGTGGCAACATCCATCGCGTGGCCTACGACTACGGAGCGACTGTGCTACGGATACTGGAGTGTGGAATGCCGAACCCCGACCGCCGCATCCGCGACCTGGTGAGGGCGACCTATGACTGAGCCACGCGAGATCGAAGCCAAGTTCGAGATCGACGACCCGACCCCGCTGCTCCGGCTGCAGCAAGCGCCGCCGCTCGCCGTCGTCGGCAACCGGCAAATCGAGCAGGCGGACACCTATCTCGACACCACGAACGCATCGCTGCACAACGGTGGCTCGACCCTGCGCCTTCGCGAGAGCGACGGGCGATGGACGCTCACCTTCAAGGGAGAGCGAGCGCCGGCCGTGGCAGGCAGGCGTCACGTCGCGTCGCGGGTCGAGATCAACGAGCGAGTGGATGCAGGCGTCGCGGCGACGATCCTCGCCGGCCGCCGTCCGGCCGGGAGGCTCGCCCCGCTCGTCATGGCTGACGAGTTCTCGGGCGGTGAGCGGCTCGCGCCGGTCGCGCGCATCCACAACGACCGCACAGTGATCGATCTGGTCGACGAGGCGGGCCTGCAATACGAACTGGCCGTCGATCGCTGTCGCGGCGAGCGGCTCGCCGATGGGCGCGCGATCGAGTTCAGCGAGGTCGAGCTGGAGGCACGGACGCCCGACCACGATGCCTTGCTCCGGGCCGCCGATGCGCTGCGCGCGGCGGTCCCGGGCCTGCGCCCGTCGGGCCAGACGAAGCTCGCGCGCGTGCTCGGCTAGGCCGACCATGCGTTAATCGGATTCGCAGCACAAACGTTCGCATCGCTGCTACAATGCCCTCCTGTCGCATCTTGGACCCGACGACGGACAGGAGACTGAAACTGTGCTGGAGTTCTCCCCTCGCGATGCTCGACGGCTGGCAATCGGGGCGCAGCAGCTGGCCGGCCCGCCGCCAAAGCGGCCGACGAAGCAACGCATGCGGGAGACCATCCGCCAGCTTGGCGCCCTCCAGATCGACTCGATCAGCGTCGTCGCCCGCAGCCATCACATCGTCCTCTGGAGCCGGCTCGGCAACCACCCGATGGAGTGGCTCGACGAGCTCTTCTACCCGGACCGCCTGCTGTTCGAGTACTGGGCGCACGCGGCGGCGTTCGTGCCGATCGAGCTCTTCCCGTACTTCCGGCGCGTGATGATCGAACGGGCGAACCCGGAGAGCAACGGCTGGAGCGCGCGGACGCGCGACTGGATCCGCGACAACGCCGATGTCCTCGACCACGTCGTCGCGCACATCGCCGAGCATGGGCCGGCGTCGAGCAGCACGTTTGCCGCGCCGGAGGGCAGCGCCAGAGCCGAGCCGTGGGCCTGGTACGGCAACAAGCCGACCAACCTGGCGCTCGACCTGCTCTGGACGATGGGCACGCTGATGATCGACCGGCGCGAGAAGTTCCAGCGCTGGTACGACTTGACCGAGCGGGTAAATCCCGCCTGGGACGACGCCGACCTCCCCAGCCTCGAAGAGGAGCATCAGACGCTCGGCGCCGCGGCCGTCCGGGCGATGGGTATCACAACCGTCCGCTGGCTTCCCGACTACTTCCGGAAGAACTGGGGTAGCTCCTCGATCTCGGGCAGCACGGCACGCCAGGTCATGAACGGGCTGGTCGAGCGCGGGCTGGTCGTCCCAGCCCGAGTTCGCGGCTGGGACGAGGATGCGTTCGTCTGGGCGGAGCTACTGGACCGGCGCATTCCGCTAAGCCGGACGACGCTCCTCTCGCCATTCGACAGCCTGGTCTGGGACCGGCGTCGGACGGCGGGGCTGTTCGATTTCGAGCTGATGCTGGAGGCCTACACGCCAGCGCCGAAGCGGCGCTATGGCTACTTCAGCCTGCCGATCCTCTACCGCGACCGGCTCGTCGGCCGGCTCGACCCGAAGGCCGACCGCGGGACGCGCCGGCTCTTCGTCCGCGCGCTGCACCTCGAGCCGTGGTTCGTGGCTGCCGCCGACGAGCGCTTCTTCCGCTCGCTGGCTCTGACCCTCCATGACTTCGCCCGCTTCAATGGCTGCGACGATGTCACTGTCGAGCGCAGCGACCCGGAGGGCGCAGCTCCAGCGCTGCGCAACGCGCTCTCCGCGACGGCCTCGGGATGACGACGGGCGGCCAGCGATGGGCCGCCCGCGAACGTGTCGTATCGACTCTGGCTCAGTCGCTGCGCCGCATGCCGCTGACGAGCGAGATGTAGTAGAGCAGTTGGAGCAGCGCCGCCGCGAAGCCGGCGACGTAGGTCAGCGCCGCCGCGTTTAGGACCTTCTTGCCCTGCTCGTATTCGGTGCGGTCGAAGATCCCGAGCGTCGTGAGCTGCTGCATCGCTCGTGACGAGGCATTGAACTCCACCGGCAGCGTCACCAGGGCGAAGAGGGTGCCGGCCGCGAAGAACGCAATGCCGAGCCATGCGAGCTGGGTGAGACCGATGATAATGCCAGCAATCAGCATGATCGGGCCAAGCATGTTACCGATGTTCGCCACCGGCACGATCGCGCTCCGCACTGCCAGTGGCGTGTAGCCGCGGGCATGCTGCAGCGCGTGGCCAGACTCGTGTGCCGCCACCCCGACCGCGGCGACCGACGCGCCCCCGTAGACGGATTCGGACAGGCGCAGCACTTTGTGGCGCGGGTCGTAGTGGTCGCTGAGCGCGCCCTGAATGCGCTCGATCTGGACATCGTAGATGCCGTTCGACCGCAGGATCTCGGCGGCCGCCTGGGCGCCGGTGACTCCTTGGTTCGTCTGCACTTGCGAGTACTTCTGGAACGTGCTCTTGACGCGGTACTGCGCGAACATCACGAAGACGATCGCTGGTATCATGAACACGAAATAGAGCGGATCAAGATAGAACATCGGTCGCAATCCTGCCTTCTGTCAGCGAAGGCCCGGCGCCGCACCGCGATCGATCGCGGCTGGACCAGAGCCGGGCCGGCAAGCAGGGTGGCCGATCCTGCGCCGTCTAGCCCCGAGATCGGGTCGACAGGCCCGGGAATCCGGCGATCAAACCTGCCATGCTATAGTATGCCCCGCGCTGGATATGGCCTTCAATCACGGGCGCGCTCACGACCGGTGGAAAGGCGAATCCTGCTGGCCAGCCTCCCTCTCGCAAGCAGCATCAGCGCGGCGCTCGACGGCGAGATGCTAGCGACCCTCGCCGAGGCGGAACGCGCGGCGCCGCCGCCCAGGGCCGGCGCGCTCTCCGTCTACGACATCATGCGCTACCACCTCGGGTTCGTTGACGCGTCGTTCCAGCCGGCCCGCAGCGACCCCGGCAAGCGCATCCGGCCGCTCCTCTGCATGCTGACGAACGAGGCGGCCGGCGGCGATCCGGCCGACGCGATGCCGATGGCCGCCGGGATCGAGCTACTCCACAACTTCACGCTGATCCACGACGACATCCAGGATCACAGCCCGCTGCGGCGGCACCGGCCGACGGCATGGTCGATCTGGGGCGTCGCTCAGGCGATCAATGCCGGCGACGCGATGTTCGCCGTCGCGCACCTGGCATTGCTACGCTCGGCGCGCGCTGGCATGCCGGCCGGACGCGTCCTGGCGTTAACCGAGTCTCTCCATCGCACGACCCTCCGGATCGTCGAGGGACAGGTCCTCGACCTCGGATTCGAGTCGCGGTCCGATGTCACGGCCGACGAGTACATGGTGATGATCGGCGGCAAGTCGGCCGAGATCTGCCGCTGCGCCTGCTGGGCGGGGGCGACGATCGCTGGCGCGAGCGACGATCGGGCGCAGATGGCGGGCGATGCCGGCTTCGCGCTCGGCATCGGCTTCCAGTTGCGCGACGATATCCTCGGCATCTGGGGCGACACAGCGCAAACCGGGAAGGTGCGAGCTGACGACATCCGACGCCGCAAGAAGTCTCTGCCGATCCTGTTGTTGCGCGACCGCGCGACGCCAGTGGAGCTCGCAGAGCTGGACGCGCTGTACGCGCAGTCGGAAGTGGCGCCCGACGGTGTCGAGCGCATCCTCACCCTGTTGCGCGAGTACGATGTCGAGTCGGCGGTACAGACTCGCGCCCAGATCTGGCACGATCAGGCGCTGGAGTTGCTCCAGTCATCGCTCCCCGAAAGCGATGCCCGCGTCAAGCTCGAGGCACTCGTCGACGCCCTCGTCGCGCGCGCCGGTTAGCTCATTCCGGCTGCCGCGATCGACGAGATTGGCAATATGCTTCCCTTCGCGCGGAGAAGCTGCAACGCCCCCTCGACTAGTCCGAATGGTCCCGCCAGCAGCAGGTCACCGTGCGGCACGGCCTCGTAGTAACCAAGCGATGCGGCGATCCCGCGGTTGGGGCCGGTAATCGCGACGACAGCGAACCGCCCCGCCGACTGGTATTCCGGATGAAATGCCGCGCCGTGGCCGCCGCGCGCCATGACGTCGGCGTGGGTCAGGCTTCCCGAGCGAAGCCGCTCCACGAGCCATCCCAGCGTCTCGGCGTCCATACCGCCGGTGTGATGCTCGAACAAGCCATAGACGCGCCGACCGCGCATCGCCACGCCGAACGTGTGCATGTTGCCGACGTTGACCAGGATCGCGCCGTCGCGCGCCGCGCTGGCGACCAGCGGGTCGCCGAGGACGCCGAGCACCGCGGCCGCGCCGGTATCCATGATTACCGCACCGGGGAGCTGCGCCGTGACCGCCCTCATGCGCAGCATGTACTCTGGCGGTTGCTGGTAGACCATGTTCAGCACGTCGCCACCGTCCGCCAGGAGCGACTGGAGGTACTCGTAGCGGAACTCGCGGCCGCCCGCTCCAGGAAGGTAGCCGTGGTCCTGCACGCCGATGGCATAGATCGAGGGAAGCTGTACCCCGAAGTGGCCGAGTGCTGCGCCGAGCGCGTCGAGGTCGATATCCCGCATCCAGATCACGCGGGCAAAGGGCGGTGGCACGTCGAGGATCCGCACCCCGAGCGCCTTGACACGGTTCAGGTCGTTGTGCAGCGAACGCGCGGCGTCGGGGCTCGCGTAGACGTCTAGTCCGGAGCTGAGATGCGCCTCGACTGCCTCCGACGATGCGCCACCCCCCATCACCTGCCCCGCCAGGTAGATCGCCTCGCGCGCAAGGGTTGCTTGTCGGATCCGTCCGGCCACCACCCGCGTCTGAGACGGGAGCACCAGCTTGGTGCAGTTTTCGATGGGCTGGTCCGACGAGTAGACCAGCACGTCCTGCGTCCCAGCGCCGGCGTCGATCGCGAGGATACGGACGGGGTCGATCACGGCGTCGTTGATAGGCACATTGACACCTCTTTGGCGTTACTGGTTGCAGCATCCAGGTCGAGGATACCCCGACCGCACGTTCACGATAGCCAGCGCATCGGCCACGGCGGGGAAGTCAGCCGCTCCACGTAGCGACTGGCGTCATCGCAGGCCGGCCCTTCGGCGGTGGCGTTCGTCAGCTCGATCAACAGCACCTGCGGCCTCGTCCGGAAGCGCAACGGCAACTCCGACATGCCGAGCCCGCTTGACACGATGACGAGGCTACCGCGAAGCCAGCGCGCCCCACGGTAGAACGGCGGGGCCATGAGTGTGGCCTGCCAGCACGAGCCGCGCCCGGCCCACCGGAAGCTCGCGGACGACAGCCGGCGAGTGGGCCAGGAGTAGTAGCGCCTCGGCATTGTCCGGAACCTTACCCAGCGCCGTGGCGACATCGTCACGAAACGTGAACGGATCGTCGACACCGGCAATCCAGGCATCCCGCCCACGGAGCTGCAGCTGGATGGCGTCATTACGTAACAGCCGGACCTTGCCAGCGTCGAGCTGGCGGCGGAGCGCCGCGAAGCCCGCAT